>DATHFI010000411.1:0-15172 GCA_035490275.1 Planctomycetota bacterium | reverse complement strand
TCGGGAGCGCGGCGGTCGGACGCTCCACGGCCGCCGACCGAAGCCACGCGTCGATCGATTCCGGGGTCTCGCCCGGCAGCAGGCGGACCCGCACCTCGACGGTTCGTCCCTCGAGGCGCGCCCGAAGCCAGATCCGGGAGGCGTCGAGGATCGCCGGACCGCTGACGCCGAAGTGGGTCCAGAGCATCGCGCCGGGAATCCGCTGCGGTTTCCCGTCCGCCACGCGGACCGAGACCTCCACGTCATGCGAGATCCCGGCGAGCTCGCGATGGAAACCGCTCTCGATGAGGAGTGGCACGAGGGCCGGGGTGGGCGGCACGATCGAGTGGCCGAGCGCCTTCGCGAATTGGTAGCCGAGCCCGTCGCTGCCCGTTTTCGGGAGCGACATCCCGCCCGTGGCGAGGACGACGCGACTCGCAGGAAAGGTCTCGCCGTCCGCGACGACCTCGAAGACCTCGCCCGCGCGCCGGATGTCCGTCACCCGGCAGCCGGTGAGCAACCGGACGCCCCGCCGCTCCGCCTCCGCGAGCAGGGCGTCCAGGACGGTGCGCGCCTGGTTGGAGTCGGGAAAGAGTTTGCCGCCGGGCTCCTCGTGGAGCGGGACGCCGATCTCGCGGAAGAAAGCCGCCGCCTTCGTCGCGTCGAATTCGCGCAGGATCCGCCGCACCACGGGGCGACCGCCGCCCTGGAAATCCCCCTCGGTCACGACGGTGTTCGTGACGTTGCACCGGCCCCCGCCGCTCACGAGGATTTTCGCTCCCGGCTTCCGGGCGCCGTCGAGGAGGAGGACCGGCCGCTCCGGCCGCCGGCGCCGGGCGAAGATCGCCGCGGCGAGGCCCGCGGCCCCGGCTCCCACGATGACCGCGTCCCGGGTCATGCGTCAGCGCCCGCCCGGATTCCGGGTGATCCACATGTCGATGCCGAGCCAGAGGCTTCGGGAGAGCTGGAAGAACAGGAGGGGAAAGAGTAGCCCGACCGCCAGGGCGATGATGAGGCCGGCCGTGGGCCGGCCCTCGATCGTGAGCCAGAAGCCCGGGCCGAGCGCCAGGACCGCGGTAAGCCCGTAGTTGATGTAGATGGCCCCGAGGTAATAGCCGCCCTCGGGCCGGCAGTTGAATCCGCAGACGCCGCACCGCTCCTTCACCCGGAGGAGCCCGATGAAGACTTTGTCGCGGCCGCACGACGGGCAGAGCCGCCGCAGGCTGCGTCCGAGGACCGTGCGGAGCGTCACGCTTTCCGTCATATGGAATCCGTCCACGGTATTCAACGCGCCAGGAGAACGAGATGCTCGCGTCGGTCCCCGGGGCGCGCCTGCGACGCGGCCGCGAGGACCTTGAATTCCGGAATCACGCGCAGGAGCTCTTCGGTACGCACGCGCTTCCCCTCGATGATTCCTTCGCCGACGAGGAGGATCAGCCGGCCGCCCGGGGCGAGGGGGATGCGGCGCAGGGAATTCGCGAGGTCGTTCGCGTACTCCGCGGGATCCCGGCGCGCCCCGATCTCGTGACGCACCGCGAAACTTCCGTCCTCGCCGAAGAGAGGATACCGGAGCCGGTGGTGGGCCGCGTAGTCGTACACGCCGGGATAGGGGGGAGACGAGAGGACCAGGTCGAAGGGGCCCGCGAGGTCGACCTTTCGCGCGTCCGCCATCTTCAGGTCGGGCTCGACGAACGCCACTTTTCGTTTGTGGAGATCGGACGACAGGCGCAGGAGCATGCCCGTCAGCTCCACGCCCCGTTCCCGGAAAAACCGGAAGGCGGTCCCGGGCTTCCATGCCTGGAATTCCCGATCGGCGATGGGGACGCTGTCGGAGACCTGCCGCGAGATCTTCACCACGATCGAGGAGAGGACCACGCGGAGGATTCGCCCGAGGATCGGATCGCGCGATTCCCCAATCAGGTCCAGGAGCAGGACGATTTCCTTCAGCGTGTGGGGCGGGTACCAGTGGCGGTCGCGCTCCGCCCACGGCGGGAGCGGGATGGATTGATGGACGAACTTGGCCGCCTGCGAGGCGATCCGCCCCGCCTCGCGCTCCACGGCGCGGCAGGTTTCAGGAGGAAGGACGCGGGTGCGGGACCACGCGACTTCGATCGCGACCCGCGACACGTCGACGCCGGTGAAGGGCCGTCCCGCGCGGACCGCCTCGAGGGCCGTCGTCCCCGATCCCATGAAGGGATCGAGCACGCGCGTCGCGGGAAAGGAATCGATCGCGCGGCGCGCCGTCTCGGGGTGCATCCGGGCCGGCCAGGGATGGAAGCCGTGGGTGAAGGGGAGCGGAGCGCGGGCGTCGACGTCGAGGCACCGGGCCAGGGCCTCGGAGAGGGCCGGGTCGCCGGTCCGCTCGGCCCGTCCGCCGACGTTCGAAAGGCTCCGGCGCCGGCCTTCACCCGGTGATATCATGATGATATCATTTTGATATCATCCCCCCGGAGGTGACCCATGGTGCACGAGTCCGCCTGGCCCCCCGCCAAGCCCAAGACGCTCCTGCTCCGCCTCAAGCCGGCCCTCCACCGGGCGCTCGTCCGATGGGCGAAGGAAGAGATGCGGAGCGTCCATGCGCAGGTCGAATTCGCCCTCCGGAAGGCCCTCAGCGAATCGGCCAAGGCGAAGCGCTGACAAACGCGAGCTTTGAGCTTCCCGTTCCCCGTTTCCCGTTCCTAATGTCAGTAGCTTCCCGCTCGAAGCTTGAAGCCAAGCTGGGAACGGGGATCTGGAAGCGGGGAGCTTTACTCCGGCCATTCGCCGCAGGCGGATCTCTCCGCCGCCCGCAGGGCGAGCCGCTCCGCCGCGGCCCCGATCGGCGTGGGATATTTTTTCGTGACGCACGCGAGGCACAGGTCTTCCGCCGGCAGGTTGAGCCCGCGGATCAGCCCCTCGATCGATATGTAGTTCACGCTCGTCGCCCCCACCCACCCGCGGATCTCCTCGTCGGACCGGCCCGCGGCCACGAGCTTCGACTCGTCCGGCGTGTCGATCCCGTAGAAGCACGGGCCGACCACCTTCGGGCAGAAGTAATAGAGGTGGACCTCCTTCGCCCCGAGGTCGAAGAGCCGCTTCGCGATCTTCCGCGCCGTCGTGCCCCGGACGTTCGAGTCGTCCACGACCGCCACGCGCTTCCCCTCGACGAATTCCTTGATGAAGAGGAACTTCTCGTCGATCGCCTGCTCCCGCTTCTGCTGGGAGGCCTCCTGGAAACTCCGCTTGGCGCCGACCTTGATGATCCCGTTCTCGAAGGGCACGCCCCACCGGCGCGCCATCTCGATGCCCGCCGAGACGCCCGTGCCGGGGACCCCGATGACGACGTCCACCCGCGACTTGTGCCCCGCGTACTCGTCGGCGAGGACCCGGCCGAGGTCGCGCCGCGCCGTCTCGACGACCCGCCCCATGAACTTGGAGTCGGGCCGGGCGAAATAGACGAATTCGAAGAAGCAGAAGGCGCCCCGGGACCCGGTCACCCGGTCCTTGTGGACCCGGAGCGTGTCGGACTCCACGAAGATCATCTCGCCGGGCTCGATCTCGCGGATGTCGTGGTAATCCCCGAAGTAGTTGAAGACGCTCGATTCGCTGGCGAAGGCGACCTCGCGCGAGCCGAACATGTCCCCGGGTTTCTCGCGGAAAGCGACGCACGCGGGCCGGATCCCGTGGGGATCCTTGAAGGCGAGGAGTCCGCGCTCGGTCACCGTGAGGCACGAGTAGGCGCCGACGAGGTTCTGGTGGAGGTCGCGGACGGCGTCGAAGACCCGCGCCGCGTACGTTTCCGCGTCGCACTCCTCGTGCGCCTTCCGTTCGAGGAGGTGCTCGACCAGGTAGTTCTGGATGACTTTCGCGTCGACCTCGGTCTGGAACGTGTAGCCCTTCGTCATGAGCTCCTTGCGGGCGGAGAGGAGGTTGACGAGGTCGCCGTTGGCGCACGTCCGCAGGCCGGGCCGATCGCTGGCGACCGGCTGCCGGTTGCGGAGGAGCAACTCTTTCGTTCCGCCGCCGGTGGTCGCGTACCGCGTGTGGGCGACCCCGACCGAGCCGCGCAGCTGCCCGAGGTCGTAATTCTGGAAGACGGTGGAGGCCGGGCCGAGGCCGCCGTGATCCCAGAAGAGCCGGCCGTCGAAGGTGGCGACCCCGGTGGAGTGCTCGCCGCGCGACTGGAGCCGCTCGGCGGCCGCGACGAGGCGCGGGGCGACGGGCTCGAATCCCACGATGCCGAAGATGCCGCACATGAGCCGGGTACTGTAGCGGAGCGGGTCGGGATTGACAATTCATAGCCGCGGCCCGGGCCGGCGGCGACAATGCGCGCGATGTCGATCGTGACGAGAATCCGCCTCGCCATCGGAATCGGAATTGCCGCGGCCGTCGTCCTCCTGTTCGTCCCGGCGATCCCGCAGCCGCAGGACTACCACCGCTTCGCGGACGACCGGGCCCGGCTCGGCATCCCCAATTTCGCTAACGTCGCGTCCAATCTCCCGTTCGCGGCGGCCGGAATCGCGGGGCTGATCCTCCTCGCCGTCCGGCGGGCGCCCCGGGACGTCGTCACGCTCCTGTTCGCCGTCCACTTCGTGTCGCAGATCCTGATCGCCGCCGGGTCCGGCTACTACCACTGGGCGCCCGACGACGCGGGGCTTTTCTGGGACCGCCTGTCGCTCTCCGTCGTCCTGATGACGGCGCTGTCGATCGCAATTGCGGACCGGATCGGCGAACGGGCGGGCGCGGTGACGTGCCTCCCGGCCGTGGTCGTCGGCGCGCTCAGCGTGGTCTGCTGGAAAGTGTCCGGGGACCTCCGCGTCTGGGGCCTGGTGCAGTTCTATGCGATGGCGGCGATCGCCGTCGCGGCCATGGTCCCGGGCCGCTTCGTGCGGACCGCCGACTGGCTCATCCTGGTCGGGTGGTACGCCGCGGCCAAGGCGTGCGAACTCCTGGACCGCCCCATATTTGAATTCCTCGGCGGGACCGTCAGCGGCCATACGCTCAAACACTTGCTGGCGGGCGTGGGCGCCGGATGGGTCGTCTGGATGGCGGCCCGGGTCGGTCGTGGAATAAAGACGGCTTCGGTTACCCGATCGACTTGAGGAACTCGGCGTTCGTCTTCGTTTTTTCGATGCGCTCCAGCAGCCCCTCCATCGCTTCGCGCGGCTTGCGGTCCGCGACCATCCGGCGCAGGCGGTGGATCGCGCGGAGGTCCGCCTCGGTGTGGAGGAGTTCTTCGCGCCGGGTGCCCGACCGCATGAGGTCGAAGGAGGGGAAGATCCGCCGGTCCGCGAGGTCCCGATCGAGATAGAGCTCCATGTTGCCGGTGCCCTTGAATTCCTCGAAGATGACCTGGTCCATCCTCGAGCCCGTGTCGACGAGCACCGTGCCTATGATCGTGAGCGACCCGCCCTGCTCGACCTTCCGCGCGGCGCCGAAGAAGGAGCGCGGCCCCTGGAAGGCGGCCGCGTCAATTCCGCCCGACATCGTGCGACCCCGGTTGGGCGTCTTGTGGTTGTAGGCCCGCGTCATCCGCGTCAGCGAGTCGAAGAGGACGAGGACGTCCTTCTTCGCCTCCACCATCCGCTTCGCCTTCTCAAGCACCTGCTCCGTCAGCTGGATGTGGCGCCCCCACGGCTGGTCGTTGTTCGAGGCGTGGATTTCGGCCGTCGTCCCCTTCAGGACCATCTTGAAATCGGTCACCTCCTCCGGCCGCTCGTCGACGAGCAGGAGGAGCACCGCAACCTCGGGATGGTTCTTCAGCACGGCCTTCGCGATTTTCTGCAGGAGCGTCGTCTTGCCCGTGCGGGGAGGCGCGACGATGAGTCCGCGCTGGCCCCTGCCGATCGGGGCGAAGAGGTCGAGGACGCGCATCGAGAGCTCGCCCGGCTCGGTCTCCAGGCGCAGCCGCTGGTCGGGCTGGACGGCCGTGAGCGTTTCGAAGATGGATTTCGGCTTCGAATGCATGATGCGAATTCCGGGGGACGGGAACGGACGGCCCGATTCTACGGGCGCCCGCGCCCCGGCATCAACCTATTTGAAGTGCCGAGGTGTGAAGTGCGGAGGTCCCATGTCGGGCGGCTGAAGTCCAAAGCACTTCCGGACCCCCCTCCCTTAACAGTTAAAATCCCACCATGGCTCCTGTTCCGTTGTGGCTGAAGTTCGGCTGGACCGCGTGGGTGGCCCTCTGGGCGCCCACGTACGCCCTCCACCATGGCCCGGAGAATTTCCTGTGGTTCTGCGACCTCGCCAACTTCGCGATTGCCGCAGGCCTGTGGCTGGAGAGCCCGCTCCTCCTCTCCTGGCAGGCGGTCTCCGTCCTCGTGGTTCAGATCCTGTACCTCGTCGACGTGGCGGGCCGGTATGTCCTGGGTTTTTTTCCAATCGGCGCGACGATGTTTATTTTCGACGAGAAAGTTCCGCTCCAGATCAGGCTCGTATCGCTTTTCCTGCATGCGGTGACTCCGCCGATCCTGCTCTGGGGCGTCAAGCGGCTGGGGTACGACCGGCGCGCGCTCGGAGTCCAGGTTGCGGCGGCCGCGGCGATCCTCGCGATCAGCTACCTGGGCGGGCCCGACCGGGATATCAACTGGTCGCACGGTCCCTTCGGCAAACCGCAGACCGTGGTCGCGCCCGGCCTGTACCTTCTCGTGGCCGTGGTGGGATACACGATCCTGCTTTATTTGCCCGCGCATTTGTTCCTCTCCAGGGTCTGGCCGCGAAATTCGCCCGGAACGGCCCCCCGCCCCCCGGAGCCTCCGTAGCGATTCTTGTTGAACCCTCGGTCCGGGTCGGCTATACCTCGAATCGAGAGCGTCGAGAGCCATGTCTTACTTCCGAACGGCCCGTCCGCGGAAGAGGGGTCAGCGATGTGGGGGTCCGGGCAGACCAGTGGGGATGCCCCGTCTTCAGGTAACCCTGAAGGGACGGACGATTTTCGCATCCGCCTGAGCGCGGCCCCGGAAGCGGTCATACTCATCACTCGCTCCGGCCGGCTCGTCCTTCTCAATTCCGCCGAGTGGGATCCCGAATTGCTCCGGGGAATTCCCGGCGGAGGAGAGACGATCCAGATGCGCCTTCCCCTCCTGTTCCGCTCCGGACTCGGAGTGGAGCTCGGCCTGTTTCCCTTGGGATCACCGGCCAAGGCCACCGCTCCGCCTTCGCCCTCCAACGGCGGAGGCGAGGTCCGCGAAGGCGCACCGCCCCCCGCGGCGGCGCCCAATGTCGGCTCCGTCGACGACGCGATCGTCGGCCTCTCCCCCGAGGGCACGATCACGTACTGGAGCCCGGGAGCCCAGCGGCTCTACGGATATTCCCCGGAGGAGGCGATGGGCCGGCCTCTCACCGCGCTCGTGCCGCCGGAGCGGTTCGCCGAGGAGCGGCGGACGCTTGAAAAAGTCCTGAAGGGGGAGCGGGTCCCGGCCTCCGACACGGAACGGCGGAGGAAGGACGGGAGCACGGTGGACGTCTCCCGCGCGCTCATGGCGGTCACGGGATCCGACGGCGCGGTGTCGGGCGCCTCCGAAGTCGCGCGTGACATCTCCGTGCGACGCAAGGCCGAGAAGGACCTGGTCCGCCAGGTCTCCGAACTGACCCGATCCAACGCGGACCTCGAGGAGTACGCGCTGCGCGTGGCACACGATCTCCAGGCCCCGCTGAGGATGGTCTCCGCCTACACGCGCATGTTCGCGAAACGGCCCCAGGATGCCGAGACGTCGGACCTCATGGTCAGCGCCGAGGAGGGCATGCGGCGCATGGAAGGCCTCATCCGGCATCTCCTGGACTACGCGCGGCTCGAGGCGAACCCGGCGAAATTCGAGCGCGTCGAAATCACCGCGGTCCTCGAGCAGGCCCTCGCGAACCTGAAGCTCGCGATCAAGGAGAGCGGCGCCCGGGTGACGCACGACAAGATGCCCGCCATCCAGGGCGACCCGACGCAGCTCGCGGAGGTGTTCCAGAACCTGGTCGGCAATGCGCTGAGGTACCGGGGACACGCGCCGCCGGTGATCCATATCGGCGCGGAGAAGCGCGCGGGGGAATGGCGGTTCTCCGTCCACGACAACGGGTCGGGGATCCCGGCGGAGCAGGTCCGGCGCCTCTTCCGGCCACTGGAACGGATGGCGCGGAACGGGATCGAGCCGGGGGCGGGACTCGGCCTGGCGATCGCCAAGAAGATCGTCACGCGCCACGGGGGGCGCATCTGGGCCGAATCCGAGGTGGGCAAGGGGACCACGTTCCACTTCACGCTCCCCGAAGCCGCCTGATTCTTGAAGGAAAATGTGAAACTGCGGCCGCGAAAGGCCGATGAATAGCATGTACGGGGTTCCCCCGGCGTCCTGGGGCGCCGGACAGCAGGTGCGCGCATGAACGTCCCTTCCGTAGGGATCGCGGGGACGGGCCCGGTTCTCAGGGTCCTCCTCATCGAAGACGCCACGGCCGACGCCGCGGCGATCGAGAAGATCCTCTCGGCCGATCGGGAGTTCCCCCGGTTCCACGTCACCCATGCCCCCTCGCTGGGGGAAGCGCGCGCGCACCTGGAACACAGTCGCACCGACCTCATCCTCCTCGATCTCGTCCTTCCCGACGGCTCGGGGATCGACGCCCTGGAGTCGCTCCAGGAACGGGCCCCCGACGGGGCCGTCGTCGTCCTCACGAACCTCGACGACCAGCCGACGGCCGTCAAGGCCCTCCAGAAGGGGGCGCAGGATTACCTGATCAAGGGGCCGAGGGATCGCGCGGTGTTCATGCGCACCCTCCGGTACGCCGTGGAGCGCCACCGGTACCGGCGGATGCTGGAACAGGTGACGGGCGAGCTTCGCGAGGCGAACTCCCAGCTGGAGCGCCTGGCCCTTCTCGACCCGCTGACCGGCCTCCTGAACCGGCGGGGCCTGCAGCAGGTTCTCTCGCGCGAGGTCAGCCAGCTTCGCCGCGACGGCTCCGAGCTGCTCGTCCTGCTCGTCGACATCGACGACTTCAAGCGGATCAACGACGCCCTCGGCTACGCCGTCGGGGACGTGGTCCTGAAGGAGATCGCGCGCAAGCTCCAGGTCTCCTTGCGCGCCACGGACGAGGTGGCCCGGATCGGGGGCGACGAGTTCATGATGCTCTTCCCCCAGACGCGGCGCGCGGAGGGGATGCGCGTGGCGGAGAAGGTGCGGCTGGCGCTCAGCGCCTCGCCCCTGTCGGGACCGTCGGGCCCGCTGCGGGTCACGGCGAGCCTCGGCCTGCTCTCCGTCTCGCAGGCCACGCCGTCGATCGACGAGCTCCTCTCGCAGGCCCACGTGATCCTCACCCGGAGCAAGCGGAGCGGCAAGAACCGGGTCTCCTACGGCTGGAGCGCCACCCAGCGCGAGGAGGAGCACCATCCCCTCACGACGGTCCTCAACGGCCTGCGCGGCGGGGAGAGCCTCCGCGCCGTGATGCAACCGATCTACAACCTCGAGGACGAGCGCGAGGTGGGTTTCGAGTTCCTCTCGCGGCTCACGCCGGGTTCCTTCGAGATGCCCGACGACTTCTTCCGCCTCTCGCTCGAGGCGAACATCCTGACGCTCGTGGACCACCGGTGCTTCAAGAACTGCGTCGCGGCGGCGGCGGCGCTCCCGCCCGGCATCCGCCGGCACGTGAATCTCTTCCCCTCGACGATCCTCGACATCCCGGTGCAGCACCTCGTCGACTCGCTCCCCGCCAACGGGGCGCGCAAGGACTACTGCATCGAGATCAGCGAGCAGCAGATCATCGGCGACCCCTCCTACCTCGCGGGGACGGTGGACGCGTTCAAGCGGGAGGGCGTGCTGGTCGCCATCGACGACGTGGGCTACGGGCGCAGCTGCCTGGAGAGCGTGGTGCTCCTCGAGCCCGACCTCGTCAAGATCGACAAGGTCTGCGTGAACGGGATCGGACGCGACGAGTCGCGGACCCGGTCGCTCAAGCGGCTCATCAAGGTGGCCAACAGCCTGGGGGCGGAGATCGTCGCGGAGGGGATCGAGTCCCGCGAGGATCTCGACGTCCTGCGCGACCTCGGGATCAAGTCAGGCCAAGGTTACTTGTGGGGCTTACCCGCCTGAAGCTCGACTACCGGTGCTTCTCGTCGAGGTCATCCAGGTTGCGGGGCCAGTCATCTTTCAACAAGCGCGATAGGGATCGATCGGCCAACAGCCTTCCCTCTGTTTGGCAAGTCGCACAGTAGTTCGTCTCGTTGTCGGCGTGGACGATCCGCTGAACCGCGGATCCGCACACAGGGCAGTGCTTGCGATAGCGTCCGTGAACGGCCATCCCCTCGCGAAAGGCGGTCACCTTCTCGGGGAATCCCGGTTCCGCCATCAGGCGGTCCGTCCATTCCTTCAGGACCGCCCGGGTCGCGTCGAAAAGCCGGGTGACTTCCTCCGGGGTGAGCCGGTCGCTCCGCCGCAGGGGCGAGAGTCGCGCCCGGTGGAGGATCTCGTCAGAGTAAGCGTTGCCGATGCCGCTGAAGAGTCGCGGGTCGGTCAGGGCGCGCTTCAGGGTGTGGACCTCGCGCGTCAGCGCGGCGCGAAAAGAGTCCACGTCGGCGTCCGCGACCTCGAGTCCGCCCGGATCGTGGGCCCGGAGCGCGTCGGCGCCCTTCACGAGGTGGAGGGAGGCGCGCTTTTTCGTGCCCGCCTCGGTCATGAGCAGGGTGCCGTGCGGAAAATCGAAAGCGGCCGCGCCGATCCGGGCGGGGATCGCGGCGGCCCGTGGGCGCCAGTGAAGCCGGCCGGCGATCATGAGGTGAAGAACGAGGCGGAGGTCTCCCTCGAGCTCGAAGACGATCCGTTTCCCGAGGCGGCGGACGCCGGTCACGGCGCGGCCCTGGGCGGTCGGGAGGGGTGGATCGACGGATCGAAGCAGGAAAGGGTTGGCGAGGCGGACGCGTTCCAGGGGGCGGCCGGCGAGGAGGGTCTGGAGCCGGTCGACGTAGACGGTGATGTCGGGGAGTTCGGGCATCGGGGGACAGTTTACCGCGGGTCGCCGCGCCGGAAACTTTCGGGCGATTTCCGAATTGGACTTCCCTTTCGCCCGGCGGTAGTGTATATTTTATGCATGCCCCAGGTCGCCGAACCGCAGGATCCGTTCGTCGGGACCGCGGTCGGGAAATACCGGCTGCGCGAACGAATCGGGGAGGGGCCCCACGCCGTCGTCTACCTCGCCGCGCCCCCTTCGGGCGACCAGCCCCTGATGGCGTTCAAGCTCTTCTCCCCCGAGGCCTCTGCGGACCCCGAATACTCCGCACGCGCCTTCGATTCGGCCGAGGCCTCGCGGCGCCTCACCCACGCGGGCATCGTCCGGGTCCTCGAAGTCGGACGGCAGGAAAACCGCGGCTACCTCCTGATGGAGCACGTCCCCGGGGGGAGCCTCGACAAGCTGCTCGAGATCGAGCGGCGCCTTTCGTTCGAGCGCGCGACCTGCATCGCGCGCGACATCGCGACGGCGCTCGAGGCGGCCCACGCCGCCGGGCTGATCCACCAGAACCTCAGGCCCACGAACATCCTGCTCGCCGAAGACGGCCGGGCCCGCATCACCGATTTCGGCCAGGGATGGCAGCCCCGGCTGGGGCGCGGCCTCAATCCCGAGGACCCCATCGGCGGCCCCGTCGAGTACCTGTCGCCCGAACAGGTCCAGGGACAGCTCGCCGAGCCGGGCTCCGACCTGTACGCGCTCGGGCTCATCTACTACAAGATGCTGACGGGCAAGCTCCCCTTCCCCGGGGTGAACGACCGCGAGGTCGCGGCCAACCGGATCAAGGTGCGGCCGCGCCCGCTCCGCGAAGCATTCTCCGGCGTCGATCCCCGGGCGATCCCGATCGTGGAGAAGCTCCTGGCGGCGAACCCGGAAGCTCGCTTCGGGAGCGCGCGATCCTTCCTCGCCGTCATCGATCCGTTCGTCAAGGGGAAGTCCTCGAAGGCCTATTCGAGGTCCTCCATGCCCGTGGCCGCCGACGCTTCCGTGATTCCCTCGGAGATCCGGAACCGGCTGAGCTTCTCCTCCGCGGCGGCCCACTTCGGGCCGGGCCTCGCGCTCCTCGCGATCGCCGGGACCGTGGCCCGGGGCGGCGAGGGGTTCTTCCAGGCGCTGGGCTCCTTCTTCACCTCGACGGTGAGTCTTTCCTTCGGAGTGGCGGGGATCGTGGCCCTCGCGATCGGGTGCTTCCTGCTCCGGAAGGAGCTGAAGGACTCGGGACGCGCGAGGGTGGTCCTGGGACTCATCGGGGGATCGGCGCTCTTCGCCCTGATCGGGTCGGCGGCCCTCGACCGCTCGCTCTGGTCGGGGCGGATCGGGGTCCTGGTCGCGCCCGTGAACGTGCTTCTCGCGGCCGCGGGCCTCGCGTGGTTCGGCGCGGCCCGGTGCTTCGACCAGGACGAGAACACGGTCGGCATGAGGGCGCCCAAGATCTGTCTCGGCCTGGCCGCGCCGTTCTGGTTCCTGGGGTGGGCCGCCGGCAACATCGGCGGACCGTTCCAGGGGATGGTGGCCTCGATGGAATCGGCCGCCCCGCTGGTTCTCGCCGCGTCGGCCGCGATGGCGGTCGGCTTCGTCGCCGTCGCGGGGGCCTCGTGCCGCCCCCGCGTGCGCCGGTTGGGGGTCGCGCTCCTCGGCCTCGCGGCCCTGACCATCGCGCTCTGGGGCGCCGCCGGTGCCGCGGGGAAGCTTGCCTCGCCAGGGTCGTGGCCCGGCGCCCTCTTCTCCGCCGGCGCTCACCTGGCGGGACAGATTCCCCGCTCCGGCGCCCCGGCCCTCCTCGCGCTCGGACTGATCGCGACCGCGGACTACGTCCTCCGCGGCGGCCTCATCCGCCACTACGCGAAGGCGAAGAAGTAGCGCGCCCCCGCCCCGCCCCCCCGTATCATCGGTCTCCATGACGTCCCGATCCTTCCTCGCGGGGATTCTTCTCTCGTTTGCCGCCTGCTCGGCGCCGCCCGCCCCTCCGGTTCCATCCTCCGCCGAACCTGCGGAGGCCAAGCCCGGACTGCGCGTCGACCTCGCCGGCGATCCGCTTCCGGAGGGCGCCGTCTGCCGGCTGGGCACGCGTCGATTCAGAGTCGGAGGACGAGTGTGGGCGGTGGCGATTTCAAAGGACGGCCGTACGCTCTACGCAGGCGGCGGCAAAAGCCTGCACCGTTGGAACCTCGCCGATGGCAAGGGCCATCGCGCGTTCAGCGGCCACCGCGGCGTCGTGGGATCGGTCGCCCTCCTGCCCGATCCGGGCCTGGTGATGATCGCGGACGGCGAGGGCCTCGTGGCGCTCTGGGATGTCGACACGGGCGCGCGGATCCGGGATTTCAACGGGCACGAAGGGCGCGCCTGGTCGGTCGCCGTGTCGCCCGACGGAACGACGGCTCTCTCCGCCGGCATGGACGGGACGCTCGCGCTGTGGAATATCACGACCGGCGAGCGCATCCGCTCCATCCCGGCGCACCAGGGCGCGGCGCTCTGCGCCGTCTTCCTCGGCGACGGCTCCCGCGCGCTCTCCGGAGGCGCCGACGGGATCGTCGCGATGTGGGACCTCGCGACGGGCGAACGCTTGAAGACGTTGGAGGGCCACCGGGGCGAAGTCTGCTCGCTCGCCGTGAGCCCCGACGGCCGGACCGCCGTCTCCGCGAGCGGACAAATGGTCCCCGACGAAGGGCCCGAGCGCGGCGATTCGACGCTTGCCGCCTGGGATCTGGAAAGCGGCCGCCGCGTCCGCTCGATCGAGGGAGCCTCGGGATTCCTGTGGGTCGCCTTCCTGCCCGACGGGAAGGCGGTCGTGGCCGGGAATTCCGACCGGTCCGTGGGATTGTGGGATCTCGATCGCGGTGTCAGGACGCGCGTGTTTGAGGGTCTCGGAGACCGATTCCATCCCGTCGCGATTCGAGGAACGACCCTCGCCTGCGGGGACGGATCGGCCGTCGTTCTCTTCGACCTCGCGACCGGGCGCCGCCTCTTCGACGTCCCCGGGCACACCGACGCCCTGGGAGGTGCGGCCTTCCTCGCGGACGGTCGCGCCGTCACCGCGGGGGCCGACGGCCATGTCGCCCTCTGGGACCCGGAGTCCGGGCGGCGCACCGCCCTGTGGGACACGGGCGCGCTGGAGTTCGGCACGCTGGCGGTGGATGGCGTCCGCCGAAAAGCGATCGTCGGAGGGTGGCGGAGTCCCTCCGCGATCTTCGATCTCGAAACCGGCGCCCGGGTCCCGCTCGGAGACATGTCGGCGCGCGCCGCGGCCTTTGCGCCGGACGGTTCGTCCGCGATCACGGGGCTCCTCGACGGCCGCCTCCAGCTGTGGGACGCGCGGACGGGAGCCCTCGTCCGGGAATTGCAGGGGACGGCCTCGAGGAGCGTCGCCATCCGGGCCGACGGCCGGCTGGCCCTCGTCCCCGACGGGGAGAAATCCGCCGCCTTGATCGATCTCGCGACGGGCCGAACGGTCCGGCTGCTCGAAGGGCACGGCCGACAAGTGGCCGCCGGGTCTTTCGCGCCCGAGGGGACACTCGCGGTGACCGGCGCCGCCGACAAGACGATCATCGTGTGGGATACCGAGGCCGGCAATTTGTTGAAGCGCATCGACACGGGAGCCAACGTTTTTTCCGTGGCCTTCGGGCCGCGGAACCTGGTCGCTTCCGGGCACGTCGACGGCTCCATCGCCGTATGGGAATCGACCACGGGCCGCCAGGTGCGGGCGTTCCGAGGCCACGAGGGTCCGGTTTTCTCGGTCGCCTTCGACGGCCCGGGACGGCGCCTCATCTCCGGTTCGACGGACACCACCGCCATCGTCTGGCGTCTCGAGCCCTGACCCGCGTATCATGCGGCGATGCCGGCCCGCCGCGCGTCGACCCGTAAGACTCCCCGCTCATCCGCTCCCTTCGACCGGTACTCCTTTGTCGCGGTCACGGCGCGCGATCTCGCCGGAAACCGGACCTTCTGGGTGGATCAAATGGGACTTTCCGTTACAGAAGAGGAGAAGGGGCACTACTTCATCGTCGACGCGGGCGGATTGAGGTTGTGCGTGGACACCGAGGATGGCGAGATCCACAGGCAGGGAGGCACCGATCCCGTCATCGGGCTCAAGGTCTCTTCGCTCGCGAAAACGCTGCGGGACCTGGAGAAGCGCGGAGTGCGGCCGTCGAAGGGACCCGTGGCGGGACGGCGCGGCGCCTGGGCCGTGATCCGCGACCCCGACGGTCGGGCCGTCGTCCTCACCGAGGCGGACTGAAACCGG
>DATHFI010000410.1:0-5688 GCA_035490275.1 Planctomycetota bacterium | reverse complement strand
CACGATCCGCGGGTCGCCCGAGGCGAGATCGAACCGCGTGTCGAACCCCTCGCCCTTGCGCGCCCCGATCAGGACCGGCGCCGACGCCTTCGCCGCCAGGTTCAGGTCGGGCCAGGCGACGGGCGTCACCTTCGCCTCCGTGCCGGCCGGCACCTCCGCGATCTTGTCCTCCGCCACCGAGGTCTTCACGCAGAGACCGTCGGGGACGAGCGTCATCAGCGACTGGTTCGCGGAGACCTTCTCGCCGACCTTCAGGTTCTTCTGCGCCTCCTCGACACCTTGCCACGATCCGCCCTCGAACTGGCCGTACCACACCGTGCCGTCTGCGGCCGCGGCCACCGTCAGCGCCCCCTCGTCCTTTTTCAGCTTCGCGAGGTTCTCCTCCTGCTGTTTCACGGTCGCCTTCGCCCGCGCGAAGTTGGCGTCCCGATCCGCCTTCTGGATCGGCGAGGTCTTCCGCCACGCCTCGAGGGCGTGCGCCCGCTCCCGCTCCTCGAGCTTGACCTGCTCGAGCGCGCGCGGGAAGTCGTAGGACTTCGCGCGCTGGGCGCGCACTTGGAACACCTCGAGCCGCGCCTTGGACCGTTCCATCGAGCGCTTGGCCCGCTTCAGGACGATGTCCCGCGTCGCGTTGGTGAGCTCCTCGGACTTGTACATCTTCTCGATCTGCTCGAGCTCCTCCTTCTGGTCGGCGAGGTTGTCCTCCATCCACTGGATCCCCATCTCGATGTCCTTGAGGTCCAGCGCCATCTCGACCTCGGCGAAGTACTTGGCGCGGTCCGCGGCGTCCTTCGCGTCCCGTTCGAGCCGTTCCTTCTGGAGGGCCTCTCCCTCGGCGGCCAGCCGGATCTCCTCCGCGAGCCGGTCGTGCTGGGTTTTCGCCGACGCGAGGTCGAGCTCCGCCGCGGCGACCGCCTCGCGGAACTTCGTGGGATCGATCTGGACCAGGGGGTCGCCCTTCTTCACCTTCGACCCGTGGGCGGCGACCTTCGCGATCGGCATCTCGCCCTGCCAGGCCTGCGTGCGGATCTGGACCGCGTGGCGCGCGGCGGGTTCGAACGTCCCATCGAGCTTGAGTTCGACCTTGAGGTTCTCGCGCTTCGCCGGGGCGGTGTCGCCTTTCGGTTCGACCTTCGGCTCCGCCTTCGGGGCGTCGGCCTTTGGGGCCTCCCCCTTCGGAGCCTCCCCCTTTGGGGGCTCGTCCTGCGGGGGGCGCGCTCCGGCGCCCAGGAGGACGGCGATCGACACGCAGAAAGCCAGGACGGGATGGTTCATTGAAGGCTCCTGTTAGGTAGCGATCAGCATTCTGCAATCAGCAATCAGCAATCGGAAATCCGACCGGGTAGTCCGCGTCTTTATTGCGGCGTGCCGGGCGGCTTCAGCTTCTGGGCGAACTCCCTCCACTGCCTTTCCAGCTCCTCGGCCTTCCCCTTGAAGACGGCGTCGTAGGCCTGCCGCTGGGTTTTCCCGTTGTAGAGCTCGTCGAAGTACTGCTCGATGAGCGGCCGGTACTTCCCACCCTCGTACTCGTAGAAGAAGTGGATCATCGTCCATGCCTGCGCGTAATGGAACCCGACCCACCCCCCGTAGAACTCGCCCGGAGTGTAGTTGATGATCTGCTCGAACGACCTCACATAGCCGATCCGGAAAGCCGTCTTCATGTTGGAGAGCCGCCCGGTCAGGATCATCGCCCGCTCCTTGACCGACTTGCCCTCGGGGTCGAGCTTCACCGCGCCCATGTACTCCGCGATCCCCTCGTTCCACCAGTACGGGGGGAACTTGAGCATCGCCGAGGCGAAGTGGTGGAAGGCCTCGTGGTAGAGCGTGTGGAGCGTCTCCCCCAGGTCGAGGTCCTCGAAGAGCACGAGCTCGTTGTTGGCCGGGTCGAAGAACCCGAGCAGGTTCTCGCGGCGGGACGTCGAGCAGAGCTCGGTGTAGGTGTAGAAGGCCTCGCGCGTGTTGAAGATGGCGATCCGGGGCTTGGGCCGGGGGTCGCCCTTGTACCACTTCTTGAAGGCGTCGAGGTAGTTCCCGCGGACGACCTCGAGCTGGGACGCGTACCACCGCGCGCGCTCGGCGCTGATGTCCGTGATGATCCGATAATTCGGGGACTCGTGCTCGTAGATGCAGCCCAGGTCGCGCGGGCCGCGGGTGAGCATCCGGACGCGGCGCCGCTCCTGGAGCATCTGGCCGGAGTCGGCGTGCAGCTTCTCCGCCACGCGGAAGTCGCGGTCGGCCTCTTCCGACGTCTTCTTGTCGACGGCGAACCGCATCTGGCCCATGAGGACGTGGCCGTTGGCGTAGTCGGGCCGGATTTCGAGAACCTTGCGACCCGCGTCGAGCGCCTGGTCGAACTCGCGGGCGTACCACCACGACAGGGCCATCTGGTATCGCGCCTCGTAGAAATCGGGGAAGAGTTCGATGGCCTTCGCGAACTTCTCGCGCGCCTCCCCCAGCTCGTAGTGGTTGAGATGGCGGATGCCCCGCAGGTACCAGATGGAAGGGAACCCGGGCTTCTCCTTCAGGAGGGTCTCGAATGCCTTTTCCGTTTTTTCCGGATCCTTGGCGCGGCCGGTGGCGATCCAGACCTTGATTTCCTCGTAGTCGGGGATGTCCTTGATGTCGAGGCATGTGGGGAGAAAGGCGTCGGCGCTCACGCCATCGGAGGAGTTGCCTCCGAGGATCACATTCGCCATTTCACGTTCGTTCAACTCCCGGACCTCCGCGAGGTCCTGGTTGACGACCCGCCGGGCCCCCATCTCGACCGTCCCGATCCGTTTCCTCATGTAGTCGGGGTTGACCAGGCCGCCCAGGACGAGCGGCCCCGACAGGACCGCCTTCCCGCCGGCGACGCCGACGCAGAAGCATCCGTGCGGCTCGGCCTCCCCGCCGGAGTCGTCGTAGGAGAGCGCCGTCTTGTCCCCAATCCGGAAGGTGATCTTCTTCCGGCTCACGACGAGCCTGATCTTCTGCTCTCCCTTGAGGATCGCCTTGTCGTTCCTGGCCAGCTCGGTGAATTTCTTGGCGTTGTTCCCCCTCTTGAGGAGGGTCCCCTCGGGGCCGCTTTCGAGCACGCAGGGTTGCGTTCCCGGCCGGACCTGGAAGAGCAGGAGGAGGAACCCTTCGACCGAGGCCTTGGCCTCGAACTCGAGCTCGTCCCCAAATTCCAGCTCGGGGTCGCCGATGCGCCAGAAAGGACGCTCCTTGCCCTCGAGGGTGAGCTTGCCTCCCTCGACCTTGATCCCCTCTCCCGGGCCGTAGAAGTCCTCTCCTTGCGCGGGATCGGAGAAGTCGTAGGTGAGGCGCAGGCCCGATGGGGGCGTGGTCCGGAGGGCGCCCTGGAAGAGGCCCTTGCCCGTGATCAGCGACCCGGCCGCCTCGTCGAAATCCTCGGCCATCCGCTCCTTGTCGGGGTCAAGCGCCTTGGCCTTGTGCAGGGCGGCCTGGGCGTCCTTCCACATCCTCCGGTCGACGAGGAAGCGCGCGAGGGCGACCTGTTCGTCGGCGGTCGAGCTCCGGTAGACGTGGGTCGCCGCGGCCAGGGTCGAGTCGGGCATCACCATGTTCCACGGCACGGTGACGGGGCCGCGCTCGACGGTCTTCAGCTGGAGCTCGTCCGACGTGAAGCCGGTGACGAGGGCCTGCTTGTGGGTCGCGCCCGAGGTGAGGCGGACGTCGAGCCGGAGGTCGGCGAACCGGCGCGAGAATTCCTCGGCCTGCTTCTTCTCGTTCTCGAGGTCGAGGGCGACCTCCTTGCGCGCCTCGTCCAGCTTGCGGGCGCCTTCCTCCCGCTGCAGCTTCGCCTTCTGCGCCAATTCGGTTTTCTTCAGGGCGAGGGGATCCTGCGGAACGACCGGGGGCGGCGGCGCCGGGGGCGGAGCGGGCGGAGGCGCGGGCGCCGGGGGCGGAGGCTTCGGAACAATCTTCGGAGGCGGCGGCGGAGGCTGGACCGCGACCGGCTCCTTCGACGCCGACGAACCCCCGGAGAAAATAATCGCGGCCGCGACGATGACAAGCAGGGCCGCCGCTCCCGCTCCGATCCAGACCAACTTGTTGTTGAAGTTGGCGGGAGGCGGCACCATTCGAGGGGGCGACGAGGCGGGCGCTCCGGGACGACGCGCGGTCGGGGGGTGGCCGGGTCTTGGCGGAATCCCCTGGGGCTTCCGGGGGCCGGGCGCGCCTCCCGCCGGGCGGGGCGGACGGAATTCGGTCATCGCGATTTACTCCTCTTCCCCGGCGGCGCCGATCGCGCGATGCCGAGCGCGCGCCCGCCGGGCGACGCGGTCCTTCGACGCGTTTTCCTTCCTCGCCTTCACCAGCCGCGCGGAGGTCCCGGGGCTCGCCTTCATCTCGACCCGGTCCACGAGCTCGCGCAGCGCGAGGAAGCGGTTGACGGCGCGCTTCCGGTCGCGCTGGCAGCGGACGACCAGGTCCCGGTACCGGAGCTGGACGCAGTTCGCCGTCTTGTTGATCTTCTGCCCGCCCTTGCCGCCGCCCCGGATGAAACGCTCCTCCACCGCCCCGAGGTCGATCCCGAGCCGCTCGATCCGGGCCTTCACTTCCTCCAGTTTGGACGGCGCGACCCCGAGGTCCCCGGCCAGTTTCACAACGAGAGTATCGTGATTCATGGGCGATGCTTCAAGCTTCGATCTCCCAGCCCAGGGACACCTTGTAGTACGCCGCTTCGATCGCGAATGCGACACCAATGCCGGGTGTTGTTCTTGCACGGCTCGAAGCTCGAAGCTCGAAGCCGGAAGCTCGGAGCTGAAACTGGAAACCGGGATCAATCTCGTGTACTTTCTTGTCTCTCGTCCATCACACATGCCTACCGCCCGATGTGCGTCCTGCAAGTCCTCGTTTGAAACCGAGGGCCTCGAGGCCGTCTGCCCCCTATGCGGGCAGCCCGCCGAGGTGGACCTGACGATCCGGGTCCTCTGCTCCTGCGGGACGACGCTCAAGGCTCCGCCGAAATTGCGCGGCCGCGTGATCATTTGCCCGCGCTGCACCCGGCCGGTCCCGATTCCGCGCGGGGACGAGGCCGAGGAGCAGCGGGGAACCGCCCAAGTGGGACGTCTCACCCGCTGGGTCTTCGCCCTGTTCCTCATCCCCATCTTCATCGCGATCCAGGGCGATCCGGACGATCCGCGGAGGCGCGTCGAGAAATCCCTCGCCGCGACCAAAAAGGGCGACCTGGATACGGGAGGGTCGCTCGCCGAGAGAGTCGCCGCGATTCCCGGCGGACGGGCGGACGGGGCGGTCCTGCCCCGGTCCTCGCCGATGCCCTACGTCTACGGCACGGCCGGGTTCGGCCTGATCTTCGCCTTCCTCTGGCTTTCGTTCGGAACGCCGAAGCTCGCGATGCGGAAAATGGCCGGGGGAACGGCGCTCATGGCCGCGGCGGGCGCCGGGTTCGGATTCCTGATCCATCTCATCCTCCCGATTCCCGCCGGACCGGATTCGATGGCGCGGGTGGTCGCGACGGCGGTCCTCGCCGGGGTCGGGGCCGAGCTCATCAAGACGGCGTGGATCGGCTGGCAGGGGGGCAATCTGCGGCGGAGGCCGATCCTCCTCCTCGGTCTTGCGGTGGGGGCCGGCTTCGGCGCCGGCCAGGCCGTGGCCACGGCGGGCCTGGATTTCGCCGGCGTCGCGCTCTCCCGCGCGTACTGGATGGAATTCATCTCGGTGATC
>DATHFI010000409.1:0-5371 GCA_035490275.1 Planctomycetota bacterium | reverse complement strand
GTCGCTGATGATCTCGACGGGGATCATGAGGGGCGCGAGAAGCGCGACGGGCCCCATGAGGTGCTTGATGTAGTTCTTCAGGCCCGCGTCCCGGATGCAGTACGCCTGCACGAGGACGAACGCGGTGAGTCCCATCGCCGCGGTTGTGGAGATCGTCATGGTGGGGGAGCGGAACGCGGGGATCACCCCGAGCATATTCATCGTGAAAATGAAGAGGAAGATCGTGCCGAGGAAGGGGACGTATTTGTCGCCTCCGTGCGGGATGATGCCGTTGACCATGTTCCGCAGGAGCTGCACGGTCCACTCGAGGAGGTTCTGAAGCCCGCGGGGAACGCGCTCGTACCGGCGCGTCGCGAGCCACGCCAGGAGGATGAGGATCCCGCACGCGACGAGCGAGAAGCAGATCGCCTCGAACCAGAACTGGCCGAGATTGTTTTGCTCCTTGTCGAATTCCATCGTGTGGCTGAAATCAGGGAACTGGTGCGTGAACCATCTCCAGAGCGGCGTGAAGATCGAGCTTGGCGGCTCGTGGGGGTGGCCGCCGCCGTGGCCCGCGCCGTGTTCCTGGAGGAGCGCCGCGATCATGCGCGGCTCCCCGTCCGCGCGCCGTCCCGGAGGTGAACGCCCAGCGCCAGCCCCACGACGGAGAGCGCGATGCCACCGGCGAGGGCCATCGGATGAACGCGTCCTTGGACGATGAGAAGGTAGAACGCGCCGGCATAGAAGGCGAGCTTGGCGAGGGTCACCAGTCCGAACAGGAGTAAGCTGTGACGATCCTGGAGCCGGGCCAGGAGCCACGCCCAGGTCATGAAGGTCACGAGGCCGATGATCGCTCCCGCCGGAATTCCCAGGGCGATGCGTAGCGAATTCGAAGTCAGATAGGCGATCCCGCCCGCGACGATCGAAACGGCGAGCATGGCGAGGGAGAGGTTGCGCAGGAGGTGGCGATCGCTCATTTCAGGCTTCGTTTCGATACGACCCACATGTGGCGGAATCCCGCGGCCGTCCCCAGGGCCACCCCCAGCACCAGCATCCAGGGTGCGGTGCCCAGCCTCGAGTCCAGGTACGTTCCGGCGAAGTAGCCGAGGAGGATTCCCGCGACCAGGACCCAGCCGATCCCGGCGATCGCTCCCGTCGTACGCCAGAAGGACGGGTCGGACAGCATGGGGAGCCCCGTCGGGTCGATTGATTGTAGTGGCCGCGAATGCCGGGTCAAGGAAAAGCCACGGCGGCGCCGGAGTCATGACTCGCGGCACTTTCCCTGTTATAGTTCGGGCCTGTGGCGGTCAAAAAGAAGATGGAAAGCGATCCGGCCGGCGACACGCGCGTCATCGCGCGCTGCCTCAAGGGCGACCTCAACGCGTACGGCGACCTCGTCGACCGCTACAGCGCGCGCGTCATCAACATGGCGCTCATGATGGTCGGCGACCGCCACGAGGCCGAGGACATCGCGCAGGACGCCTTCATCCGCGCCTACCGGGCGCTCTCGGGCTTCCGCGGCCGCGCGCGGTTCTCGTCGTGGCTCTACCAGATCGCCCTCAACCTCTGCCGGGATCACCTGAAGCGGCGGTCCCGGGCCGGGGCGCCCGTGCCTGTCGAGGACGGCGCGCTCGAGGGGCTGCGATCCGGAGACGACGATTCGACGCCCGACGCCATCCTCGAGGCGGAGCTCTCCGAGACGATGCGGCAGGAGATCGCCCGGCTTCCTTACCTTTACCGCGAGGCCTTCGTGCTCCGCCATCTCCAGGGGATGGACTACGACGAGGTCGCCGCGATCACCCGCGTCGCCGCGGATACGGTGCGGGTCCGCGCCTACCGGGCGCGGGAACTGCTTCGCGAACGGCTCGCGAACGCGGTGGACACCTACTGGCGCGAGAAAGCGGGCAAGGAGCGCGTGAAATGACTTCCCGGCGAGACCTCCACCGCGCGGTCGACGGCGAGCTGTCGAAGCGCGAGACCCGGCGGATCGAGGCCGACCCCCTTTCCCGGGAGGAACTGGAGCGGCTGAAGGCCGTGGCCCAGACCCCGGGCCAGGTGGTCCGTCCCGTGAGGCCCTCCTCCGGATTCCGGCAAAAGGTCCTCGACGGCATCCGCCGGATCGACCCGAAATCGGGCCCGTAAATCACCCAACTTCTTGGGGCCGATGGGGTTGAAAATTTTTCCCGCCGATTCGATTTATGCAAACAATCGGAATCGTAAATCGTCTAACTGGTGTAGTTGACAAGAAGGCAACCTGGGGAGGCCCGCCGTAAAAAGCTTACCCCCAGTTCTCCCCAGACAGATGCCCGGGAGCAGCCACTGCTCTCGGGCATTTTTTTTGGCATTGAGCTAGACTTCAGACATCAGACATCGGACTTCAGGAGCTCCCAGCCTGACACCTTCTGAAGTCCGAGGTCTGAAGCCTGATGACTATCAAAAAAGACCAGGCAATCACCGTGGGCATCGCCGCGGCGCTCGGCCTCACCCTCTGCTTTTCGGCGCTCGCCTTCTCGTATCTCCGCAACCCGCCCGCCGAGGATCCCTGGACCTACCGGGACCTGCCCGATCGCGGCCCGGAGGTGGCGCTCTCGGACATCGCGGTGGAGCTGCTCGGGACCCGGAGCCAGTTCGTCAAGACCGTCGCGCCGGAGCAGGCGTCCGGATCGCACGAGATCCACTTCACGAGCCGTGGCCTGCCGCTGGTCGTCCGGGTGAGGCCCGATCCGGCCGACCCGCTTCGAGGCCGGCTCATCTGGGACACACCTCAGGGGCCGCGAACGATCTGCCGCGGGATCCGGCCGGGTGGATTCCGGGTGATGGAGATTTCAGACGGTTGGATCCTCAAGCTCGAAGTGGTGAGGATGGATCGAGACGGAAAGCCTACGGACTTGACCGCAACCAAAACCGTACGACGGCCCCCGGCGCCCAAGAAAAAGTAGCTTCCCGTCTCCCGTTCCCCGTTTCCCGTTTCAGAAGCTCCCCGCTGCCAGCTTGAAGCCAAATCGGGGAACAGGGAACGGGGAGCTAGGCATCGTCGTCGCGGTCCATGCGATCGGGAGCGACGACGCCCACCAGGGCGAGCGCATTTTTCAGCGCGACCTTGACCGCGGAGATCGTCGCCAGGCGGGCGTTCCGCAGCCGCGCGTCCTCGATGAGGATTCTCTTCGACGGGTCGTTCTTGCCGGCCGTCTGATAGTGCTGGTAGGCGGCGGCGAGGCCGTGCGCGTACGTGCAGACGGCCGACGGATCGAGATCCCGCGCCGCGCGCTCGACGGTCCGCTGCAAGCCCCGGACGTGACGGACCAGGAGCACTTCTTCCGGACCCAGCGCCGAGGCATCGAACGAACCTGGGTACACGCCGTCCTTCAATTCCGCGACTCCCCGTTCCGTCGCCTTGCGGAGGACGCTCGCGGTCCGCGCGTGGGCGTACTGCACGTAGTAGACCGGATTCTCCGCGGACTGCTTCACCGCGAGCGACATGTCGAAGTCGAGCGGCGAGTCGGTCTTGCGCATGGCGAAGAACCAGCGGGTCGCGTCGACGCCCACTTCCTCCATCAGCTCGCGGAGCGTGACATAGCTCGCGAGCCGCTTGCCCATCTTCACCTCCTGGCCGTTCTTCAGGAGGCGGCAGTGCTGGACGATGAGGACGTCGAACCGTTCGTGCGGCAAGCCCAGCATCTTGAGGGCGATCTTCATCCCGAGGATGTGGGCGTGATGATCGGGCCCCCAGAGATCGACGAGCCGCTGCCAGCCCCGGGCGAACTTGTCGACGTGGTAGGCGATGTCGGGCGTCCGGTAGGTGTACTGCCCGTCCTTCTTCACGAGGACCTTGTCGTCCGTTTCGCCGTGCTCCTTCGATCGGAGCCAGAGCGCGCCGTCCTTCTCGTAGGCGAGCCCCTTCGCCTTGAGCTCAGCGACGAGTTTCGCCACGGCGCCGCTTTTCTCCAGCACCTCCTGGCTCGTCCAGCGGTCGAACGCGACGCGGAACTGGTCGAGATCGCGCCGGATCTCCTCGAGGAGAATCTCCCTTCCGAGCCGGGCGCACGCCTCGACCGTCGCGGGCTCGGTGACCCGCTTCGCGATCTCCTTGATGTAGTCGCCCCGGTACGCGTTCTCGACGGAGCCGTCGAACAGGTAGGGCTTTCCGTCGATCTCGAGGGTCTTCCCTTGCGTTTCAAGGTGGCGGGCGAGGATGGAGCGGCCGAGGTTCTCCATCTGGTTGCCCGTGTCGTTGATGTAAAACTCGCGGCCGACCTCGAAACCGGCGAAGGCGAGGATGCGGGTGAGCGAGTCGCCGATGGCGGCCTGGCGTCCATGCGCGATGTGAAGCGGACCCGTGGGATTGGCGCTTGTATGCTCGACGAGGAACTTGACCGATTGTCCGACCGCAGCCGCGCCAAAGCGGGCGCCGAGATCGAGGGCCTGCTCGATCACCCCGCCCGCGAAGACCGGGCCGAAATCGAAGTTCAGGAATCCTGCGCCCGCGACGGAGGGGTTGTACGGCTGCAGTTTCGCGGCGAGCTCCTCGGCGATCTTGCGGGGCGGCTTCTTCAGCTGCTTGGCGAGCCTCAACGCGACGCTGCTGGTCAGGTCGCCGAACTTGAGGTCCGCGGGGGGTTCGGTCAGAGGCTGGACGCTCGAAGGGTCGTCGACTCCGAGTTCCTTAAGCGCCTTGACGAGGCCGGACTGGAGCTCCGGTTCAATGTAATTGTGGGGATTGCTCACCGGAGCTTACCCGGTAGTGCCGGTCGCGCCGGTGGCCTCCGCGGCTCGGGCCTTCGATTTCCCGGCGCGCCGGGCCTTTTTCTCCCACCCGACCAGGGGCGCGTCGGCCCAGAGGGACTCGAGGTCGTAGAACCGGCGATGGCTTTCCCGGAAGACGTGGAGGACGAAGTCGCCGAAGTCCTCGAGGATCCAAGGCGCCCCGCGTTCCCCCTCGATGCCGTAGGCCCTCATCCCTTTCCGCTTCATCTGGAAGGCCACCTCCTCGGCGATGGCGCGGGACTGGCGGTCGTTCTGGGCGGAGCAGAGGACGAAAAAGTCCGTGATGGCGTTGAGCCGCCGCAGGTCGAGGATGACGATCTCCGAGGCTTTCTTCCCGTCGGCGATCCGTGCGGACTCGACGGCAAGCTGGCGCGACGTGGCTATGGCGGAATTCCTCCTCGGCCGACGGGACTCGAAGGGGATTGTGTCGCAACGGGCGCCGGAAATCAATCGAAAACCCGGAAGGGTCCGCGCCTTTGAGTTATCTTAACGTGCCACGATGAGAAAGACGCCGCGCGGGATCGGGCTCAACCTCGCGCTCCGGCTCTACCTCGTCCTCATCGCGATCGTCGGGCCCGCGATGCTCATCTACTACATCTTCAATCAGCGCACGATCGAAAACCTCCAC
>DATHFI010000408.1:0-8571 GCA_035490275.1 Planctomycetota bacterium | reverse complement strand
CGGGCAGGTGACGCTCGCCATCCCGAGCCGCGACCTCCGCCACGGGGGGCGCTACGTCTGGTCCGGCTCCCTCGACCGCCCCGCCGAGTTCGTCCTCCGCGAGGTCCGCTGATCTGGCGACAGTTTAACGTTAAACTGTTTACCCCGGCAGGAGCCTCCGCAGCGCCCGCGCCGCCGCCGCCTCGTCGGGTTGCGACACGACGCCCGCGCCGACCGCGATCCGGTCGACCCCCCTCCGCACGAGCCCGGGAAGGCGCTCGCGCGTGATCCCCCCGATCGCGAAGACCGGGAGCCCGAGCGCGACGCACTCCTTCCAGTACGAGAGGCCGCGGGGAGCGAGGGCCGGCTTGGCGGGCGTGGCGAAGACGGGGCCGCAGGAGAGATAGTCCGCGGCCCGCGCGCGCCGGGCTTCGGACGCCGAGTGCGTGGTCGCCCCCACGATTCCCTCCGGCGCCATCCCCCGCCGCGCCGACGCGATCGAACCATCGGACCTCCCGAGGTGAACCCCGTCGGCGCCCGCTTCGTACCGGTCGTTGACCATGAAAAGCGCCCCCTCGCCGCGCGCGATCCGCGCGATTTCGGCGGACGCCCGCCGGATCTCGGACCGGGGCCGGCCCTTCATCCGGAGCTGGACCATCTCCGCCCCGCCGCGGATCGCGGCCCGCGCCACGCGGTGCAGCGGGCGCGACGTGAGCGCGGGGTCGAGGAGCACGTACAGCCGCGCGCGGTCGAGCCGGGAGGTCCGAAGGATGGGAGGAAGGAACTTGCGTTCGGTCTCATAGGCGTCGAACCGGAGCGCGGAGGCCGAGGCGCGCAGGGCCGGGTCCCCCGATCGGGCCGCCTCCTCGATCGAACGAAGCGCCTCCTGGAGGCGCTTGAAATTCGCGGCGCCGATTCCGCCGAGTCCGCCGGTTTCCGCCAGGTCGTGATTCCTGCCGACGTCGCGGACCGGATCGCGCGAGGCGAGAAGCCGGAGCGCCCGCGGACGCTCCAGCGCGGCCAGGCGATGGCGGATCCGTTTCAACTCGCGCTGGGCGGCCCGGTCGTTCCGGACGAATCGGTAGAGATCTTCGAGGACGCGCAGGGCCTCGCGGGCCCGGTTGAAAGAGGCGTCGAGGATGCGGTCGAGTGGGTTCATCCGCGGCCGGGCGTCAGGGGGATTTCTTCGGCCACCGGGCCTTGAGGTTCACGCGCTTCCCGTCGCGGATCACCGTGAGGGTGACGTCGGTGTCCTCCGGGACGGACTGGATCCAGGACTGGAGGGTGCCCACGGGATCGGCAGTGGGAAATTTCTTCCCCTGGAACTCCACGAGGACGTCCCCCTCCTCGACGCCGGCCTTGCCGGCGGCTGAAAGCTCCCGCACGTGCAGGACCGAGATGGCCCCCTCGTCCTCCTTGAGCCCGAGCTCCTTGGCGCGCTCCCGCGACACCTCCTCGGTGTCGATGCCGAGCCTTCGGGGCGCCGACATCCGGCCCGGGTGATCGGCCGCCAAAACCAGGAGTCTCAATCCGAAGCGGGCGATCTTTTCCATCGCTTCGTAGTCGATCTTGTCGGCGTGGTCGGACTGACAATGATAGTCCGCGTGGAAGCCCGTGAAAAAATGTACGGCGGGAATGCGCTTCGAGGTAAAGCTGAAGTGGTCGCTGCCCGGCGTCACCCCGGGGCTCGTCGTGAATTCGAATCCCGTGCCCTCCGCCGCCTTCGCGAGCAGGTCCGGCCACTCCTTCGCCGTCGAGGTCCCGCCCACATCGAGTTTCCGCTTGCCGGGGCGGCCCACCATGTCGAGGTTGATCATGGCGGTCGTCTTCTCGAGCGGATACAGGGGGTGATCGACGTAATACCTGGAACCGATGAGCCCGAATTCCTCGCCGCTGAAGAGCATGAAGAGGACCGAGCGCTTCGTCCGGAGCCTTCCTTCCATGAAGGCGCGGGCGATCTCGAGCACCGTCACCGTTCCGGAGCCGTTGTCGTCCGCCCCGTTCCAGATCTTGTCGTCGGGGTCCGCGTTCTTGTTTTTCATCCGGCCCGCGTTGGCCTGGTCGGGCGTGCCGACGTGGTCGTAGTGGGCTCCGATGACCACGATCTCCTCCTTCAACACCGGATCGCTCCCCTCGGCCAGACCCAGGCAGTTCCGCGTGTTCCGTCCCCGCACCTGGAACGTCTGGAAGTACGTCGCCTCCCCCTTGTCGTTTTTCTCGCCCGCGGGAGGCAGGCCGATCTTCTTGAAGTGATTCGCGATGTACTCCGCCGCCTTGTCGTTCCCGGGATAGCCGGAGCAGCGCCCCTCGTAATCGTCCCCGGCAATCACCACCAGGTGCTTCTTCAGCGAGTCCGCGGTGATGAGCCCCGCGGCCCGATCGACGGAGGGCGCCTCCTGCGCGTAGAGAGGAAGCCACAGGAGCGCGGTCAGCGCGAGGATGCGCGTCATGGATCGGCCTCCCGCCGCTACTTGTCCCATTTCGCCTTCACCGTCGATTTCTCGCCGTCCCGGTAGATGACGATCTCGACTTCCTGGCCCGGCTTCACGCCTTCAAGGATGGATCGGATCGTCTCCAGCTCGGAGCCGGCCTCGAGCGGCTTCCCGCCCAGCCGGACGATCACGTCCCCGGCCTTCAGGCCCGCGGCCTGGCCCGCGGATCCCTCGTTGACCTTCTCGACGCGAAGGCCGCCCTCCCCGACCTTCAGCCCGAACGGGGCCCGCTCGCTCTCCTCCAGCTCCTTCGGGAAAATCCCCAGCATCCGGCGGGGCCGCGCCGGCACCATCGGGCCGAACTCGAGCTTCTTGTAGGTCAGCGAATCGCCGGAATCGGCGACCGCCATGAGGATGCGGCCCGCCGTGCCCGCGACGCGCACCATGTTCGCGTACGCCAGCCGGTCGGCGTGGTCCGTGACCTTGTGGTAGTCGGCGTGGAATCCGGAGAAGAAGAAGATGAAGGGAACCCCCTTGTCGCGGAAAGGAGTGTGGTCGCTGTCGCCGCCGAAGATCGTCACGCGGTCGTTCACGACGGCGTTCAACCCCGCCGCGGCGGCCGCGTCCTCGCAGACCTTGCGCAGCCGGGGACCTTCCGCCGATCCGACCCCGTCGATCTTGACGGGCTTCTCGGGGTTGCGCCCCACCATGTCGAGATTGAGCATGAAGATGTGGCGGCCGAGCGGCGCGATCGGGTGCTCCACGTAGTGGAAGGAACCGAGCAGGCCCTCTTCCTCCCCGCTGAAGGCGATGAAGAGGATCGACCGCTTCGGTTTCAAGCCGCCCTCGCCGAAGGCCTTGGCCAGGGCGAGAAGAACCGTGGTCCCCGAGCCGTTGTCGTCCGCCCCGTTCCAGATCCGGTCGTTGTCGCGCGCCCGGTCCATCCGCTGGCCCGGAGGCCCCGGCTGATCCGCCGTCCCGAGATGGTCGTAGTGCGCCCCGAGGACGACGAACTCCTTCTTGAGATCGGGGTCGCTTCCCTCGAGCACCCCCAGGCAGTTGCGCGTGACGCGATCCCGGATTTTGAAGACCTGGAAGTAGGTGGGATTGCCCTTGGCGTCCTTGTCACCGACGGGCGCCAGGCCGCAGGTCTTCATCACGTCCGCGATGTAGACGCCCGCCTTGTCGCCGCCGTCGAAGCCCGCCTGGCGGCCCTCCAGCTCGTCGCTGGCGAGGAAGGTGGCGTGCCGCTTCAGGAGACCTTCGGTGACGAGCCTGAGCGCCGCGTCGACGGATCCTGATCCCGCCTCGCGCGACAGCTCCCGGCGGACCGTTTCAACCAGCGACGCCCGCAGGCGGGCGAGTTCCTCGGCCAGGACGTTCGCCACCCGGCGCCGAAGCGCCTCGGCCGAATCCTGCGCGGGAGTCCGCGCCCAGGCCGGCGAGAGGAGCGCGGCCGCCAGGGCCGCCACCGCGAGTACGCGCATGCGCAACTTCACGAGGAATCCTCCATTCGAACCGTTCATTATACGGGCCAGGTTCCGCTCGTGCAGGATTGACCTCACACCGAGACGGTTTTCCAACGGCCGCGCCGGACGATCCAGGCGAACGCCGCCGTGCGCGCGCCCCAGTCCACGATCATCGTGATCCACAGGCCGGAGAGGCCGAGCCCCGCCGGAAAGGCGAGGAACCACGCGAGCGGCACCCGGACGAGCCACACGGAGAGCGCCCCCACGACCATTGGACTCCGCGTATCCCCCGCGCCCCGCAGTCCGCCCGCAAGGGACATCGCGGCCCCCATGAGCGGCTGTTCGAAGGCGGCGATCATGAGGCAGACCGCGCCGATCCGCACCGCCTCGGGGTCCGCCGGGATGAAGAGCTTGAGGAGCGTCCCGGGGATGGCGACAAAGAGCACCCCGATCAGGCTCATGAGGCACGCCGCCAGGAAAACCGACTCGCGCACGACGAGACCCGCCCGGTCCGGCCGCCGCGCCCCGAGATACTGCCCCACGAGCGCGGAGCAGGCCACGGAAAATCCGTACCCGGGCATGAAGCTGAGCGACTCTACCGTGATGGCGGCGCGATGGGCCGCCGCGGGAATCGTTCCGAGGAGCGTGACGCTCCTGGAGAAGATGAGGAATCCGGTCTGCAGGAGAAGCGGCTCCACGAGGGCCGGCCCGGTCACGCGCGCGAGGCGTGCCGCCGATTCCCGGGTCACGCGCCGGAACGATTCGAAGCTGAGCCGTTTCCTGGCCCCCGGGAGGAAGAGGATCGAGGTGAGCGCGAGCCCCTGCAGCGTGTAGCAGATCGCCGTCGACAACCCCGAGCCCGGGACCCCCATCGCGGGCGCGCCGAACTTGCCGAAGATGAGCGTGTAGTTCCCGAAGATGTTCAGGACGTTCGCGCCGATCGCGAAGACCATCGGCGTTCGCGTGTCCCCGGAGCCGCGCAGGACCGCCGAGGCCGCGTTCTCCAGGAGGAGGCCGGGGATCGCGGCCGCGAACCAGACCAGGTAGCTCCGCGCGTTCGCCACGACCGAGGGATCACCGGGGACCTCGAAGAGTCCAGCCAGCCGGGGCAGCAGGAAAATCGCCGGACCAACGGTGATCAGGCCGCCGACCAGCGCGGCGAGGATTGACGTGGCGGCCTCCCGCTCCAGTTTCGCGGGATCCCCTTCGCCCGTGGCCCGCGCCGTCGTGGCGATCGTCCCCACGCCGAGCGCCATGAGGATCGCGATGAGGGAGTAGCCGATCGGCCCGATCACCGCCATGGAGGCGAGCGCCGCCGCGCCCAGGCGCCCCACCATGGCCGTGTCGACCACGATCATGAACGTGCGGAATAAATTCTGGAGGACGACGGGCCAGGTCAGGCGGAGGATCTCGCGGCGGAGGTCCCCGCGGCGGACCCGGGGGTGGAGCGCCTTGGTGTCGAGGTCGGGCGGCGAGGCTAATTCATCGGACATTGTCTGAAGCGTCGCTTTCTGCTGTCGGCTGTCGGCTGTCGGCTGTCCGCTGTCCGGAGCGGAAAGCGGATGGCGGAAAGCGGAAAGCTAACCCGCGATCTCTTTGGCGGCCATGTCCCCGATGGCGTCCGTGGGGATCCCGCTGTCGGTGCCGATGGACGTGATGCGCCCGCTCGTGAGAAGCCGGACCACAGCCGCCTCGACCGCGGCCCCCGCCGCCTTCTCGCCGACGTGGTCGAGGAGCATCCCGCCCGCGAGGATCGCCGCGAGAGGATTCGCCTTCTTCTGCCCCTTGTACTTCGGGGCCGACCCGTGGATCGGTTCGAAGACCGAGACCCGGCCAGGGTGGATGTTCCCGCCCGCCGCGATGCCGAGCCCGCCCTGGAGCACCGCGCCGAGGTCGCTGATGATGTCCCCGAACATGTTCGTGGTGACGATCGTGTCGAAGTTCTCGGGGTTCTTGATCATCCACATGCAGCAGGCGTCCACGAAGGCGGAATCGGTCGCGACGTCGGGATATTCCTTCCCCACCTCGGCGAAGACCCGGCGGTAGAGGTCGTGGGCGCGGACGGCGTTCGCCTTGTCGACGAGCGTGAGCTTCTTCCGCGGCCGCGACCTCGCGAGCTCGAAGGCGTACCGGATGATGCGCTCCGTCCCCTTCCGGGTGTAGAGCATCTCCTGGATCGCGGTCTCGTCGGGCGTGCCTTTCTTGTCGATCCGCGTCTGGCCCCGGTAGGCGTCCTCCGTGTTCTCGCGCACGACGACCATCTGGAGGTCTTCGACTTTCTTGCCCTTGAGCGGGCAGAGGCGCTCGGCGTAGAGCTTGATCGGGCGCAGGTTGACGTAAAGATCGAGGTCGAACCGCAGGCGGCCGACGATGCCGAATTCCAGGTGGCCCGTCTCGAACCGCGGATCGCCGATGGCGCCGAGGAGGATCGCGTCGAGCGTCTTCATCTCCGAGAAGGCGCTGTCCGGGATGAGTTCCTTGGTCTTGAGCGCGTGATCGGCTCCGAAGGGGTAGTCGACGAGGGTCAGCCCGAACCCGAATTTCGCCGCGGCGGCCCGGAGCGCCTTGACTCCCTCGGCCGTCACTTCGGGGCCGATCCCGTCGCCGCCGAGGACGCCGACGCGATAACTCTTCATCGTGGGGCGAGGATACCGGGGCGGGGCGGGCGCGGCAAGATCGCGGCGCCATGGGATCGCGGGAGTTCCCAGCCGCCGGCTTCAAGATCCCGGCTTCCCGAAGCCGCGAGCTCTAAGAACCAGGCCAGAACGGCCCATGGGAATGCCTCGATCTGGCTGGAGGCTTGAAACTTCGGGAACTTGAATCTGGACGCTGGAAACGGGGAACTCAAGCGCGGCGGCGCTCGAACGCGCCGATCTCCTCCTGGTGCGCCAGCAGGTAGCCCATCTCGTCGACGCCCTGCACCAGACAGCGCTTCTGGAAGGGATCGATCGGGAAGGTCGCGGTCCGGCCCGAGGGAAGCGTCACCTTCTGGTTGGGAAGATCGACCGCGATCTCGAGATGCTTCTCCGCGGCCTCGAGCGCCTCGGCGTGAGCGGCGACGTCCACGACGACGGGGATGAGCCCGTTCTTGAGCGCGTTATTCCGGAAGATGTCCGCGAACGAAGTCGAGACGATCGCCCGGAAGCCGTAGCCCACGAGCGCCCAGGGGGCGTGCTCGCGCGAGCTGCCGCAGCCGAAGTTGTCCCCGGCGACGAGAATGGTCGCGCCCTCCGCCCCCGGCCGGTTGAGCGGGAAGTCGGGGTTCGGGTCGAACTGCGCGTTCTTGTACCGCCAGTGGGCGAAGAGGATTTTACCGAGCCCCTGCTTGTCCGTGACCTTGGTGTAATTCGCGGGCGTCACCTGGTCGGTGTCGATGTTCGGAATGTTCAGCGCCACCGATTTCCCGCGGAACGTGGTGATCGGATCCATCAGAGCAACTTCCTCACGTCGGTGACTCGTCCCTCGATCGCGGAAGCCGCCGCGGTGAGCGGGCTCGCCAGGATCGTCCGGCCCCCCTTGCCCTGGCGCCCCTCGAAGTTGCGGTTCGAAGTCGAGACGCAATACTGCCCTTCCTTCAGCTCGTCCCCGTTCATCGCGATGCACATCGAGCAGCCCGGCTCGCGCCACTCGCAGCCCGCGTCGAGAAAAATCCGGTCGAGCCCCTCGCGCTCCGCCTGCCGCTTGACCTGCTCGGAGCCCGGCACGACGAGGACGCGCGCCTTGACCCGGCGGCCCTTGAGGATCGAGGCCGCGGCGCGGAGGTCCGTGATGCGCGAGTTCGTGCAGCTCCCGATGAAGACCACGTCGATCGGGTGCCCGGCGAGCGGCCGTCCCGCCTCGAGGCCCATGTACTCCAGCGCCTTCTTCGACGAGTCGCCGGGAATCGTCCCGGTGACGGCCATCCCCATGCCGGGGTTCGTGCCGTACGTGATCATGGGTTCCAGGGCGCTGGCGTCGACCGTCATCGTGCGGTCGAACGTCGCGCCGTCGTCGGTGCGGAGATCGCGGAAGCCCGAGAAGTCCTTCGGGGCGAAGGGCCGCCCCTCCAGCCAGCCGAAGGTCGTCTCGTCGGGGGCGACCATGCCGGCGCGGGCGCCCGCCTCGATCGACATGTTGCAGATCGTCATGCGCTCCTCCATGGAGAGCGCGCGGATCGCCTCGCCCCGGTACTCGAAGACGTGGCCCGTCGCGCCGCCGATGCCGAGCCGCGCGATGACCGCGAGGATGATGTCCTTCGACGTGACGCCGGGCCGCAGGCGGCCGTCGACGCGCACCTCGAAGGTCTTCGGCTTCCGCTGGAGAAGGCACTGCGTCGCGAGCACGTGCTCGACTTCGCTCGTGCCGATGCCAAACGCGAGCGCGCCGAACGCGCCGTGGGTGCTCGTGTGGCTGTCGCCGCAGACGATCGTCATGCCGGGCTGGGTGAGGCCGAGCTCCGGTCCGATCACGTGGACGATTCCCTGGTACTCGTCCCCGATGCCGTGGAGCGGGATGCCGAAATCGCGGCAATTCTTCTCGATCGCGGAAAGGAGGTCCTTCACGGCGGGATCGGACACCGTGCGCGCCTTGTCGGTGGTCGGGATGATGTGGTCGATCGTTGCGACGCTGCGCTCCGGCCGGCGCGCCTTCAGGCCGCGGCGGCGCAATCCGGCGAAAGCCTGCGGCGAGGTCATCTCGTGGATGAGGTGGAG
>DATHFI010000407.1:0-3159 GCA_035490275.1 Planctomycetota bacterium | reverse complement strand
GCTGACAGATGACGAAGAAGAGCGACGCATACCCATGCCTGTCTTTACGTACAAGGCGCTGAACGACAAGGGAGCGGCCGAGACCGGGGTGATCGACGCCGACACCCCGCGGGAGGCCCGGGCCCGGCTGAAGGAGCGCCGGCTCCACGTGACCGGGCTGGAGTCCGTCGCGGCGGCCGAGAAATCGCGCCGGATCCGCGTCCCCTGGGCGGGGCGCCGGACGCGCGCCGAGCTCCCCATGGTCACGCGGCAGATCGGGACGCTCCTCGCCTCCGGCATCCCCCTCATGGGGACGCTGAACGCGATCATCGAGCAGGCGGAGGAGCGGCGCCTCAAGGCGGTCCTCATGGACATCCGCGAGCGGGTGTCGCAGGGCGTGGCCTTCTCCGACGCGCTCGGGGCCCATCCCCGCCTCTTCAACGACTTGTACGTCAACATGGTGCGGGCGGGGGAGGCGAGCGGCTCGCTCGACAAGATCCTCTTCCGGCTGGCCGACTACCTCCACGCGGCGCGGCGGCTCAAGGCCAAGATCGTCGCGGCCCTCACGTACCCGATCATCATGCTCATCGTGGGCGCCGGGGTCGTGATCGCCCTCATGGCGTTCGTCGTTCCGAAGATCACCGGCGTGCTCCTGAAGCAGAAGGCCGCGCTCCCGCTGCCCACCGTGATCCTGATGTCGGTCTCGTCGATCCTTCGCCAGTACTGGTGGGTGGGCATCCTGTTGATCGCCGCCGCCTGGGGCGCCGTCGTCCGGCTCCGGAGAACCCACGCGGGGCGCCTGTGGCTCGACACCAACGTGCTCCGCGTGCCGGTCGTGGGGCCGCTCCTCCGCAAGAGCGCGGTTTCGCGGTTTTCCCTGACCTTCGCCACGCTCCTCGAGAGCGGCCTGCCGGTCCTCGAGTCCGTGGCGGTCGTGAAACGCGTCGTGAACAACCAGCTGCTCGCGGACGTCCTCGACGACGTCCAGCGGAAGATCGCCGAGGGGGCGGACATCGCGACGCCCCTGAAGCAGAGCAAGGTTTTCCCCCCGGTGGTCGGCTACATGATCGCGGTGGGGGAGGAGAGCGGACGGCTCGAGGAGCTGCTGAAGCGGATCTCGCAGGCCTACGACGAGGAGATCGAGATCGCGGCCCAGCGGCTGACGTCGCTCCTGGAGCCCCTCATGATCGTGGGGATGGCGCTGGTGGTGGGATTCATCGTCCTGTCGATCCTGCTGCCCATCCTGCAGCTCGGCAACGTCGTATGATCGGACAGTCAAGCGAAGGAGATTGATCCATGATCGAGCATAAGCGGCCCGCCGGGTTCCGGAAGCCGCGTCGGGGCGGCCTTGGCCTTGTCCTGAGCCAGCGCCGCAGGGCGCGAGTCGAAGGATTCACGCTCATCGAGCTCTTGGTGGTCATCGTCATCCTCGGGATCCTCGCGACGCTCTACATCACGCAGGTGGTTCCGCGCGGGGACAAGGCGCGATACGACCTCACGGGAGTCCAGATGACCAACGTGATCAGCGCGATGGACCAGTTCAAGCTGGACATCGGCCGCTATCCCGACGCGCTGGAGGACCTGATCGTGGCCCCCAGCAGCCTTCCGGATCCCAGGAAGTACCAGCCGGGCGGGTACCTGAAGGAGCTGCCGACGGACGGCTGGGGTAACAAGTTCATCTACCGCCGGAATTCGTCCACGAAGGGGTTCGAGCTCATCAGCTACGGCATGGACGGCAAGGAAGGCGGAGACGGGTACGACGCGGACATCGTGAAGTAGCGGGCCGCCGTTAAATATGTCGAAAACGTCATATATCCGCCGGGGCTTCACCCTCATCGAGCTCATCGTGGTCGTCCTGATTCTGACGCTCATGACGGGGCTCGCGGTGGCGCGGCTCGACTTCCTCGTGCCCAAGTACCGCCTGCGGGCGGCGACGCGCGAGACGGCGGCCGTGCTCAAGCAGGCGAGGTCCCGCGCCGCGTCGATCGGCCGCGACATCTACGTCCGGATCCACCTCTCCGATGGCCGCTACGAGATGCTCGTCCCCTTCGAGGTGGAGTCGCAGGTCGCGCTCCCGCCTGACATACCCCCTGAACTGATCCCGCCTCCCGAATACCGGTACGAGTCCCTCTTCCAGAGCGAACTGCCCAAGGATGTCCAGTTCGTCAACGTCATCCTGGGGACGGAGACGGACCAGACCATCACTTCGGGCAACGCCCAGATCCGGATCTCGCCTTTCGGGGCGAGCGACCACGTCATCGTGAATTTCCGGCTCGAGGACCGGGATGCCGCCATCCGCCTGAACGGCCTGACGGGAATCATCTCCTTCTTCGAGGAGGAGAAAAAGGCCGCGGAGCTGCTGGAGGACCAGGGTGATTAGGCGCCGCCGGGCCGGACTTGTCCTGAGCGAGCACCGCGAGGTGCGAGTCGAAGGATTTACCCTGCTCGAGGTGCTGGTCGCAATCTTGATCATCGCGGTGGTCGCGATGGTGCTCCTCTACCGTCGCATCGACATCGTCCGCGACGCCGCGAAGATCCGGGACGAGCGGGTCGGATGGACGCTGGCCGCGCTCAAGATGGGGGAGCTGTCGATGAATCCCGCCGACATCCGGCCCTCCGATTCCGGCGATTTCTCGCTCGATCTTCCCGACCAGGGCGAGTACCGGTGGACGTACGAGGCGATCCGCGAGCCGGTCCCGCTGGACGAGCCCGAGGGCGAGGCGGCCCACGAGGTCCTGCGGGTGACCCTGAAGATCCTCGATCCCGAGAATACGGAGCTGCAGACGCTGGAGGCGATTTTCCCGGCGCCCGCGCAGGCGACGCCGCCCGGCGAGGCGGCGCCGGTGGAGTCCCCATGAGGAGAAACTCCCGTGCGGGATTCACCCTGATCGAGATCGTGCTGGCCGTGGCCCTCGTGGCCCTGGTCATGGTCGTCGTCTACGGGGTCGTGATCTCCACGATCCAGGCGGCCGAGCGCATCGACGAGCTGACGCACGGAAGCGAGATCGGCCCGGCGATCCTCGCCCAGATCCGCGAGGACGTCGGCGCCGCCTTCCTCCCCGGGACCGACCAGGACTACTTCGTGGGGCAGGAGCGGTCGGGCCGGGACCGGCTCGATTTCGTCTCCTCCACCGCCGTTTTCGCCGCCGAAACCCCCATGTCGGAGCCCGCGGTCCACAC
>DATHFI010000406.1:0-2038 GCA_035490275.1 Planctomycetota bacterium | reverse complement strand
CACCGCGGAAGTGTTTGGGGAAGACCCGGAATCAGGAATCAAGAATTAGGAATCAGGGGAAAGCCCGCCGCGCTACTGGCGCGTTTCAACCTCGTCAGGCAATTCGTTGACATCGTCCGGACGGCGCGGGAAATGCTGCGCGAGGATCGCGCCGATTTCCTTCACGGCCGCGGCGATCCCCTCGCCGGGCCGGCCCGCCTTCACGGCGTCGATGAGGACTTTCACGTGGCGCGCCCAGGTGTCGGGCGCCACCTTCTCGTTGATCGCCTTGTCGGCCAGGACGACCGCTTCCCGCTCCCAAAGCGAGAACATCACGAGCACGCCCGTCGCGCCCGCCGTCTTGCCGATCCCGAGCCGGTCGAACTCGCGCTTCGCCCGCCTCCACACGGCCCCTCTCTTTTCCTTCCGGGTCCCCGGGATGGCCCAGATGAGGATCAGAGCGGTCACCAATCCGAGGGCCAGGGCTACGTAAACTCCCAGCATTCCCGGGTGGCCCCACGTCCAGCTGTAATACCTGATGTAGGCGAGCGTCCCCGTGACCGCCCCGATCAGCAAGGGCGCCAGGATCCTCCTCCGCATGCTTCTGCCGACCACCAGCACACGGATCTCGCCCGCGGTGCGCGACTCCGCGTCCTTTACCGCGTCGAGCACGCGCTTCCGGTCGTCGTCGGTCAGGAACCGGTCGGGCCTCACCATGATCCGGAGGCGCCTCCCCCGCCGAAGCTCCCGCCTCCGCCCGACCATCCACCGCCGCCTCCGCCGCCTCCGCCCCATCCCGAGCCTGAACCGCGGCCCCAGCCGCCCATCGAGCTGCCAAACAGATAGCCTCCCGCGAAGCCGCCCAACCCGCTCAGCCGGCTGACCACGATCAAGCCGATGATGATGATGATGATCATCGCGGGGAAACCCGTCGCGGTTCGGTCCTTTCGCGAGGAGGGATTCCCGCGGTACTCGCCCCGCACCGATTGGACGACCGCCGTCAGCCCGGCGATGGCCCCCGCCCCGATCTTCCCGTTCTTGAAGTGAGGGACCATCTCGTCGCGGATGATCCGGCTGCACAGCGCGTCAGGCAGCCTTCCCTCGAGGCCGGTGCCGACCTCGATCTTCACCCGGCGGTCCTCGACGGCGACCACGATGAGGACGCCGTTGTTCTTTCCCGCCTGGCCGATTCCGTTGCGGCGCGCGACCCCGAGGGCATAGTCCGAGATGTCCCGCTCGCCGGTGGTGCGGACGATGAGCAGGGCGACTTGCGTGGAGTCGGTCTCCTCCAGCTTCCGGACCAATTCGGAAGCGAGGCGCTTTTCCTCGGGATTGAGGGCGCCCGCTTCGTCTTGGATCGGCTCCGACAGCCGGGGAAATTCCTGCGGCGCCAGGAACAACAGCGCCGCGATGAGGAGGGTCATCGAATTAGAACTTCACCTCGGGGGCCTTCTGCGCCTCTGGGGCGGCCTGGAAGGTGGCCCGGGGTTGGTAGCCGCGGCAGAAGGGGAGCCAGCCCCACTTGCGGACCATCGCGTTGTACGCGGCCGCGCCCTCGTTGTAGTCCCGGCGCGCGACGGCGATCCGGTTCTCGGTCCCCTCGAGCTGGGCCATGAGGTCTCGGTAGGCCTCGGTCGCCTTGAGCTGCGGATAGGCTTCGGCCGCGATCCCGGTGAACGCCCGCACTCCGGCCAGGAGCTCGGAGTTCAGGCGGTCGAGCTTCTCCGCGTTGGCCGGATCCTTGTACGACGCCTTCAGCTGGTCGACCAGGCCGGTTAGCTGGCTGCGCTTCTCGGTGATCTTCACCTGCGTCTCGCCCTCGTACTTGCCCGCCCCCATCACCGTGTTCACCAGGTTGGGGATGAGCTCAAGCCGCCGCTGCATGTTGGTCTCGATATTCGACCACTTGGCCTTGGCCTGCTCGTCGAGCTCGATGATCCGGTTGCGCGTCGAGAAGGCGCAACCGAAAAAGAGAATTGCCCCGAGCAGGATGGCACCGAGGACGCCGACAATCGCGATGATCGCCTTCATGGACGTTTCCTCCGTCGTGTCGACAGTA
>DATHFI010000405.1:0-2682 GCA_035490275.1 Planctomycetota bacterium | reverse complement strand
AATCCGCCCTTCTCGATCTTCACGGTCCGTTTCTTGGCCGCTCCCGCGCCGAACTTCTTCAGCACCTTGCCGTCGCCGTCCAGGATCTCGAGGCCGTCGAGGTAGTCGGCCGGCTCGTCGATCTCGATGTCGCCCTCCGTGGCGTTCTCGAGCGTGAACCGGACCGGCATGTCCTTGGACGCGTTGAGGCGCCGCTCGGAGGAGAGGCGGAGGCGGACGGTCGGAGCGGACTTGGACTCCTTCTCCTGGGCCCCCGCGAGAAGGAAGAGCGCCGCGAGGATCAATCTACTTGCCGGCATAGTCGTAGAATCCCGCGCCCGATTTCTTCCCGAGACGGCCGGCCCGAACGAGCCGGCGCAGCAGCGGCGGGGCCGCGTATCGGGGGTCCTTGAACTCCTCGTACAGGACGTCCGCGATGTGGAGCGCCGTGTCGAGGCCCACGAAATCGATCAGCTTGATCGGCCCCATGGGCATCCCGCATCCCAGTTCCATGCCCGTGTCGATGTCCTCTTTCGTCGCGAGGCCCGACTCCACGGCCCGCACCGCCTCGCACAGGTACGGCACGAGGAGGAGATTCACGATGAAGCCCGGCGTGTCCTTCGCCGTGATGGTCGTCTTCCCGAGCGACTCCGCGAACTTCCGGGCCTCGGCGTACGTCGCGTCTGACGCCGTCTCAGGTCGTACGATCTCGACGAGTTTCATGATGGGGACCGGCTGCATGAAGTGGATCCCGAGGACCCGGTCGGGGCGCTTCGTCGCGGCGGCCATGGCCGTGATCGAGATGCTCGACGTGTTGCTTGCGAGGATCGCCCCCGCCTTGCAGGCGCGGTCGAGCTCCGCGAAAACCTTGCGCTTCTCCTCGAGATCCTCGATGACGGCCTCGATGACGAGATCGCAATCCTTGAGGTCGGCCAGGTGGGTCGAGCCCGAGAGATTGGCGAGTGCTTTGTCCGCATCCGCCTGCGCGACCTTGCCCCGCTTGACGCCCTCCTGGAGGAAGGCCCGGATGCGGCCCAGGCCTCGCGCGAGGAGCTCCTCGTTGACCTCGCGGACGATCGTCCGGTACCCCTTCTGGGCGCAGACCTGGGCGATGCCCGAGCCCATGAGCCCGCACCCGACGACGCCAACAGTTGAAATGGCCATGGGGGGGACAGTCTAAGACCGAAGCTTCAAAGCTTCAATAGCTTCACAGCGGTGATGGAACGAGTCGACTTTCCGCTCTGAAGCTCTGGAGCTATGAAGCTGGATTCTCTTCTTTCCTGTAGGCTTTCAGCACGGGCAGAAGTTTGTCGGCGAGTGCTTTCATTTGAGCGGCGTCGTCCGCCACGGCCTTCGGTTCGTTCGGCGTGACCCGGCCGGCCCACCGGATGAGCAGGTTGTCGCCGATCCCGGCCATGTCTCCCGGCACGATGTTCTTGGCTCCCGCGTCCCGGAAGAGGTGGCCCGGCCGCACCGGCTCCTTCCGATCCTTGAGGAAATCCATCAGGATGTTCCTCAATCCCTCGGCAAAGGCCTTGAGGGCGTTGCTGTCGCCCTTCGCGATGCCCTTGACGTGCTTCTCCAGCTTGCCCACCCGCTCCTGCAGTTTGTCGAAGTCCATGATCAGGGTGCCTCAAAACGCACGGCCATTCCCAGTCCCCCGGAAACGCAGAGCGTCGCGAGGCCGTGCTTCGCGCCGCGCCGATTCATCTCGTGCAAGAGGGTCACCACGACCCTCGCTCCGGTCGCGCCGATCGGATGGCCCAGCGCGATGGCCCCGCCGTTCACGTTCAGGCGGCTCCGGTCCATCTTCAGTTCCCGATCGCACGCCAGGACCTGGGCCGCGAACGCCTCGTTGAGCTCGATGAGCTCCGCCTGGTCGAGCGACCATCCGCCGCGCGATTCGAGCCGCCGGATCGCGGGCACGGGACCGATCCCCATGTACTTCGGATCGACTCCGGCGCTCGCGGAGTCGGCGATCCGCGCGAGGGGCTTCACGCCCAGCCGCTTGACCATGCGGGTCGAGGCCACGACGACCGCGGCGGCCCCGTCGGTGATTCCGCTCGAATTGCCCGCGTGGACCGTGCCGCCCCGCTTGAAGACCGGCGGGAGCTTGGCGAGCGACGCGGGCGTCACTGCGTCGCGCGGATGCTCGTCGGCATCGACCGTGATTTTCGCGCCGTCGGGCGAGATCCCGGGAGCCGGAACGAGCTCGTCGCGGAACCGGCCCGACTTGCGCGCGGCTTCGCACCGATTCTGGCTCTCGGCCGCGTACCGATCCTGTTCTTCCCGCGGAATGCCGTGCTTTTCGGCGAGGTTCTCCGCCGTTTCCCCCATGACCTGGCCGCACAAGGGGCAGAGGAACCCGTCGCGATACATGCCGTCGATCAGCTCGCCGTGCCCCAGCCGGTAGCCGGCCCGGGCGCGGTCGAGGAGAAAGGGGACCCGGGACATGCTCTCCGTGCCGCCGGCGATGATGAGATCGGCCTCGCCAAGCGCGATCGCCTGCCGCGCGAGGGTGATCGCCTTGAGGCCGGAAGCGCAGGCTTTGTTGACGGTGAAGGCGGGTACCGAGTCGGGAAGACCGGACCGGCGCACGACCTGGCGGGCGACATTGGGGCCGTTGCCCGCCTGGCGGGCGCATCCGAAGATCAGCTCGTCGACCTGCTCCGGGCGGGCTCCGGCGGCCGCGAGGGCCGCCCC
>DATHFI010000404.1:0-5464 GCA_035490275.1 Planctomycetota bacterium | reverse complement strand
GACGGCCTGGCGGCGGGCTGCCTTGCGATCTCGATTTTTGCGTACGCGGCGATCGCCTACGCGGTCGGGCGCGCCGACTTCAGCGGCTATCTCGGGCTGCCTAACGTGCGCGCGGCGGTGGAGACGACGGTGGTGGGCACGGCCGTCCTCGGGGCGACGCTCGGCTTCCTCTGGTTCAACGGCCATCCGGCGCAGGTCTTCATGGGTGACTCGGGGTCGCTGCCGCTGGGCGGCGTGCTGGGTCTCGTGGCGTGCACGACGAAGCAGGAGCTCCTGCTCCTCGCGATCGGCGGCGTCTTCGTGCTGGAGGCGGGATCGAGCCTGCTCCAGATCCTCTCGTTCAAGCTGACGGGCAAGCGGATCCTGCGCATCGCCCCCCTCCACCACCACTTCCAATTCGCGGGGGTGCCCGAGGCGAAAATCACGATGCGCTTCTGGATCTGCGCCGCCGTGATGGCGGTGGCGAGTCTTGCGACGTTGAGGTTGAGATGAAGCGACTCTTGGCTGTCCTCGCCGCACTAATGCGCTGGGCAAACGGGTGCGCCCTCGGATTGCCCTCCGCGTTCCGCCTCTGCTAGCCCGGGGTCGGGCTATCGGAGTATTTTCGAGGCCTCTTCTGGAACAGGCACCGGAGTTGTGTTGACGTCCTTCACCTTGACCGTGAGAGTCCGCTTGAGAACGATCTCCACGTCGTTGACCGTCACCTTCGCTTGGGTGGCGATGTCATATTTCAAGATCAGGCCGTCCTGGATCCAGAACCGCACCGTCCCCCGGGGCTCCTTGATTTCGGGCGGGTCTTTGCGTCCGCCCCCCTTCAAGGTCCGTTCGACCTGGGTCCGTGCCGCGGCTTCGGACAACTCACCGACTCGTCCGCCATCCGGTCCCTCCTTCAATTCGCGGACGCCTTCGAGAAGTGTCTTCACCTCTTCTGTCGGCGCCGGATAGTAAGGAAGCACGCCGGCAAAGAAGCGGGCATTCACGTCCTTTTCGGGATCGAGATCTCCCGACAGTTTCCAGCCATCCATCGTCTCCAGCACCGCTCTGGTTCCCTTGAGGATGGCCGAGACGGCCTGGACATTGGCCATCCTGGTCTGCTTCAGGATGACGAATCCGGATTTCGCGCTCCGGCCAGCGATGGATACGATCATCGGGAGAATCGGCTGGGAGGCTCCTGGAGAAACCTTGGCGACATCGCGCCGGTCGATCTCCAGGGACCAGGCGTACGTGTCCTGCTCCGCGAGCTTGCGGGCGGCCGCGAAGATTTCCTCTTTGGGCCCGGCCGGAGGGTCCTGCGGAGGACACCAGGCGAGGCCGATCAACGCCGCGAGCATGGTGATTGACTTCATCTGCGTCTCTCTCACTCTCCCGAAATCTTATACGACTCCGACCGCTTGTCGTCCGGGATCCACCGGTCGACCCAGCGGCCCACGAACGAGGCGCGCTTGCGCTCCATCCGGTACGCCGCGGGGAGGATACAGACGAGTAGGGCGATGGTGCCGATCCCGAGGAAGGCTCCGAAGGCGTAGTAGAAGAACAGAAAGACCGGGGACCCCGGCACGGGCACGAGGAAGAAGAGGGGGATGAGGAGCGCCGACGGCAGGAACAAGAGGCACGACTGCGCCGCGTGGAACCGGATGAGAACATCGCGCCGCTCGAGGAGCAGCATCAGGCCGCCGCTGAAGGGCCCCGCCGCGTAGCAGAGGACGCACGCGAGGTCGGCGTCGATCCCGAGCGAACTCTTTTCCACTTCCGCCATCACCTTCATTCTATCCGGTCCTTCATCCCCGGATGCCTGATCCTTGATGCCGGCTACCGGTTCTTTCGGCATTCATGATTCCTGATTCTTGATTCCGGTTCTTGATTCCGGTTCTTACTTGACTCGGTTCCGTCTCCCGTTAGATTGGCACCTTCTTAAGGGAGATTCTTCTCATGCCTCGTCCGAAAGTGGGGATTGTCGGCGCCGGCAACGTGGGCGCCGCCGCGGCCTTTATCCTCACGAAGCGAAACCTGTGCGACGTCATCCTCTCCGACATCGTCGAGGGGCTCCCGCAGGGGAAGGGCCTCGACATGAACGAGTGCCGGCAGGTCGACCAGCACGACGCGACCGTCACGGGGACCAACCGCATCGAGGACATGAAGGACTGCGCGGTCGTCGTCATCACCGCGGGCGTCCCGCGCAAGCCGGGGATGACGCGCGAGCAGCTCCTCGAAATCAACACGAACATCATCCGCGACGTCTGCGGCAAGCTGAAAAGCACGGGCGCCAGCCCGGTCCTCATCGTCGTCACGAACCCGCTCGACGTCATGACCTACGCCGCGCTCAAGATCACGGGCTTCCCGAAGAATCGCGTCCTTGGCATGGCGGGCGTCCTCGATTCCAACCGCTTCGCCCACTTCGTCGCGGAGCGGCTCCAGGTTTCGCCGCGCGACGTCCAGGCGATGGTCCTCGGCTCGCATGGCGACACGATGGTCGCCCTCCCGCGCTTCACGACGGTCGGGGGCATTCCGATCACGGAGCTGCTTCCCAAAGAGGAATGCGACAAGCTCGCGATCCGGGCGCGCGACGGCGGCGCCGAGATCGTCGCGCTTCTCAAGACGGGGAGCGCCTACTACGCGCCGGGGAGCTCGATCGCCGCGATGGTGGAGTCGATCCTCTACGATCAGAACCGCGTCCTGCCCTGCTCCGCGTTCCTCGACGGCGAGTACGGACTCCACGACGTCTACGTCGGCGTCCCGTGCCGCCTCGGCGACGGCGGCCTGAAGCAGATCCTCGAGCTCAAACTCGCGCCGGACGAGATGGCGGCGCTCAAGCGGTCGGCCGACGTGGTGAAGGAGAACGTACGGTTGCTTAAGCTATGAATTGCGATGACCGCTGACCGATGACCGATGACGAACCGAAGCGATCAGCTCGGGCCTCACGGTCATCCGTCATCGGTCATCGGTCATCTGTCATGGGTCATACGGGCTAGAAGATGGCCCGGACCACGCAGGCCAATCCCACCAGGACGAGCGGGATCCCGATCGCCAGCAGGCCGTAGGGCTCGATGAGGAGCAGGCCCAGGCTCATGAGGACGATCCCGCCGATGCCGATCCCGATCCGGATCGCGATCCGCGTCGAGGTCCACGCCGCCCGCACGGAGCCGAAAAACGTTCCCTTCCAGTCCATCGCGCCATGATATCCTTGCCGCGGCGCTTCGGCGCCAGTAGAAGAATCGCATGACGCGACGCCCCGGAACCGGCACGCTCGCGGTCCATCCACCGACGATCCGGCCTGGCCGGACGCTGCCCGCGGCGCCGACGATCGACCTGTCGTCCGCGTACTTCGTCCCGGACCTCGACACCCTCTCGAGCCTCCACCACGGCAAATTCACTGACGGATACTATCGACGCTATGGCCACCCGAACGGGCGACAGCTCGAGGGCGCGATGACGGCACTCGAGGCGCCCGCCGACGGATCCTGGGAATCGGTGGCGCTCTCGTCCGGGATGACCGCCGCCGTCACGCTCCTCTGGGCGCTCGTGCCCTCGGGCTCGCACGTCGTCTGCGGCCGCGACATCTACGGCGGCACTTATTCTTTCCTGTCGAACCACGCGGCGCGGATCGGGCTCACGGCGACCTTCGTAGACTCCACCCCGGAGGCGGTGCGGTCGGCGATCCGGCCCGAGACCGGCGCGGTGATCGTCGAGACGATCACCAATCCGCTCATGCGGGTGCCCGATCTCCCCGCGATCATCCGGGCGGCGGGGAAGGTGCCCGTCTTCGTCGACAACACGTTCGCGACGCCAATACTCGCGAGACCGCTGAAGTGGGGCGCGCGCGCCGTGTGGCACAGCGCGACCAAGTACCTCGGCGGACACGCCGACGCCCTGGGCGGAGTGGTCGTCACGACCCGCCTGGACGCGGCCCGCGTCCGCGGCCTCTCCACCGCGGTGGGCGGCTCGATCGGGCCCCTCGACGCGTGGCTCGTGGTGCGCGGGATCCGGACGCTCGAAGTGCGCGTTCGCCGCGCGGGGGCGAACGCGCTGGCGATCGCCTCGTGGCTGTCGCGCCAGCGGTCGGTGACGCGCGTCAATTATCCGGGGTTGGCGTCGAGCCCCGACCGCGCGATCGCTCGTCGACTCCTCGACGGCGGGTTCGGGGCCATGCTCAGTTTCGAAATCCGCGGCAGCCTCGCGGCGGCGAAGCGGTTCGTCGTCGCGCTGGAGCGGATCCGGCTCCTCCCGAGCCTGGGGGACGTCGAGACGACGATCTCGCACCCCGCGCGGAGTTCCCACGCTTATCTCACGCCCCGCGAGCGCGCCGAGGCCGGCGTCACGGACGGCCTCATCCGCCTCTCGGCGGGGATCGAGAACATCGAAGACACCCTGGCCGATCTCGGCCAGGCCCTCAAAAGGAGCCAGCGATGAGCGACGCGTCCGTTCCGGCCCCGGCCCCCGCGCCGGCGCCCGCCCCGGCGCCGGTGAAGGCGACGATCGACGACTTCCGGAAGCTGGAGTTCAAGGTGGGGAAGGTGATGGAGTGCCTTCCGCACTCGAACGCCGACCGGCTGTACGTCCTGAAGGTGGACGTCGGGAACGGCGAAACGCGGCAGGTCGTCGCCGGAATCCGCGCGTCGTACACGCCGGAGGAGCTGACCGGGAAATCGGTGGTTGTCGTCATGAACCTCCAGCCGGCGATGCTTCGGGGCGTCGAGTCGCAGGGAATGGTGCTCGCGGCCAGTGGAGGCGGCCGGGTGTCGGTCGTGTCGCCCACGCCCGAGGTGCCTCCGGGATCGAAGGTCTCCTGACATGGACAAGACATTGGCGTCACTCCGGAAGACTTCGGCGGCGATCCTCCGCGCGTTCGATTGGGACAAGCGCACGCTGGCCCGGTCGTACGGGTCGGGAAAGTGGACGGCCAAGGAGGTCCTCGGCCATCTCACCGACACCGAGCTCGTCTTCCTGACGCGGGTGAAGTTCCTGCTGGCGCACGACAATCCCGCGCTCGTGCCGATGCGCCAGGACGACTGGGCGCGGAAATTTGGATACCGGAAGCAGGACCTGAAGCTGATGAAGGAGACGTTCCGCGCCTGCCGCGCCAATTTCCTCGCGGTCGCCAAGGCGGCGACGCCGGCGGACCTGGCCCGTCGCGGCATGCACCCCGAGTACCCCGACTACACGGTCAAGTTCGTCCTGGACCACGCGGCGGAGCACGCGGAGCATCACCTCGAGCAGCTGGCCGCGATCAAGGCGGAGCGGACGTGGGCGCCGGCGGAGGCTTAGGCCGATGGCCGGGTTCAACAATTCGCTCGGACTGAAACCCGGCGAGGCCCCGGGCGAGGTCGTGCTGGACACGCGACCCGAGCATGAGGTGGGCCCGGGCTTCGTTCACTTCGCGGTGATCGCGACGGTCGCCGAGGTCGCGGCCGCGGGGGCCGCGGGCGCTTCGGTCGTGCCCGCCCAGATTTCCCTCAGTCTCCTCAGA
>DATHFI010000403.1:0-4034 GCA_035490275.1 Planctomycetota bacterium | reverse complement strand
CTGACGGCTGAAGGCTGTCGGCTGATCGCTTTCAGTCAGACCTTACGATCCTTCTTAGACGGCTTTTCCTGGTCGGAAGCTTCGGTCTTGGGTTCCCACTTGTCGTACGTCGCAAAACGTTCGTGCAGCTGGTGCAGGTGGTGGAGGAGCGACTCCAGCTCGTCCACGCGGTGGATCATGTCTTCCGTCGACAAGCGCAGGTCGGCCGCCACGCCGCGGTCGGGCGCGAACCGGAACTCGAACCGCTTCACCCCGGGCAGGCCCTTCAGGACGATCAGGCTGTCGCCCAGATCGTTCCGGGACGTCTCGCCCGCCATGCCGTCCAGGAACCGATCCGACAGGAATCCCGCGAAGGTCGGCGCGGCGAGGATCTCGATGGCGTCGTCGACGATCGGGTCGCCGGTGGAAATCCGGGAGAGCGACGGTCCCGCCGGCCAGATCGACCAGCGACGGCTGCGGATGACGACGGGAAGGGGGACGCTCGATTCCTCCTCCATGTGAAGCCGGAGGCGCCTGGCGTCGGAGAGCTCCAGGACCGCCTTCCGACCCTCGACCGTGAAACGGATCCGGGGCTCGCCGAGGAAGGGCCGCTGGGGGGTGACCTCGCCGAACTTCTCGCGCATTCGCTCCGCGAGGCGGCCGAGCCGGTCGTCCCTCTCGCGCGACTTCCGCGTGGCGTCCCAGAGGATCCGCGCGGGCACGGCGACCAGGACGAGCAGGACGCCGATCATGAAGAAGAGCGGGAGCCAATCGGGAACGACGGCCATGAGCGCAACCTCCGGCTCTGATTATACGACGACCAGGACACCGCCCTATCACGAGGTTTGCGAGGGACGATTCTCGATTCTGGATTCTGGATTCTCGGGATTGGATCTTGGTTCGTTCCCCTGATGCCGGATGGGGGTAGTGGCTCGGTGTCGAGTTTCCAGACCCCAGATCCCAGTTTTCGGAAGTTCCCAGTTTCAAGTTCCATAGCTTGGATTCACACGGATTGCGCTCGGATGCGCCCCTCGCCTCCGGCTTGCGACTCGGAACTTCAGGGACGGATCTGGGATCAGGGATCTGGAAACTGAGCCAGTACCCGGATGCGTTCGGTATCAGGCTGTCTGCTACACTGGCCTCATGCCCTTCGGCCCTGAGTTCATCCGGACGCTCGACGCGCTGAACCTGCTGGCGCGGCGGCTCCTCTCGGGCGAGGACCGGGCCGACCGGCCCACCCCCCGGCGCGGCGCCTCCCTCGAGTTCGCCGATTACCGCCGCTACGTCCCGGGGGACGAGATCCGCTACATCGACTGGAACGTCTACGCCCGCCACGGCTCGCTCTTCGTCAAGGAATTCACGGCCGAGGAAAACGTCCACGTCACGATCATCCTCGACACCTCGGCCTCCATGGCGTTCGGGAAGGCCTCGAAATTCGAGGCGGCGCGCGAGCTCGCCGCGGCGCTGGGCTACATCGCGCTGGCGAACTTCGACAGCGTCAGCGTCGCGGCCGCGGGGGCCACGCTGAAGACCGCCGTCCGTCACCTGCGGGGCAAGCGGTCGGTCTTTCCGCTCCTAGCGGCCCTCGAGGGCCTCGAGTCGGGGGGACGCACCGACTTCCGGGCCGTCTTCGCGGCGCCCCTCGAGCGGCGCAAGGGCCGGTCGCTCGTCCTCCTCCTTACCGATTTCTGCGATCCCGCGGGATACTCGACGGGAATCCGGTCGCTCCTCTCCCAGGGCCACCAGGTCCACATGATCCACGTCGTGGCGCGCGAGGAGCTGGAGCCGCCCGAGCGCGGGCTCTTCAACCTCGTCGACCTCGAGACGGGGGAGCGCCGCACCGTGCCCCTCTCGCCCGGCACGGTGGAGCGCTACCGGGACCGGTTCCGCGCCTTCTGCGACGAGGTCGAGCGGTTCTCCACGGAGCACGAGCTCTACTACGCCCGGATCCGCAGCGACGAGCCTCTCGATCGCCGGGTGCGCGACATCCTCCGCCGCGGGGGGATTCTCCAGAAGAAATGAGCGCCAGCCGGAATCCGGAATCAGGAATCAGGAATCAAGAATCTGGAATCAAGAATCTGGAATGTGGCGTTTCTTCTGACTGCTGACTTCTGACATCTGTCTACTGTCTACTGATGGCCTCCTTCTGAAGTCTGAAGTCTGATGTCTGAAGTCTGTCCCATGAACCAAGACTTATGACCCTCGGTCGCCCCGAAGCTCTCTGGCTGTTGGCTCTCGGTATCCCGATCGTGGTGGCGCACCTTTTCCGGGGCCGCGTCCGCCGTCTCGAAGTGCCCGCGCTCTTCCTCTGGGAGCAGGTCCTGCCCGTCGAGGACCTCCGGTCGGGTCTGCGCCGGCTCCGCCATCTCGCGGGCCTCTTCGTCGCGCTCCTCGCCCTCGCGGTGCTCGCTTCCGCGATCGCCGACCCGACGGTGCGCGGCATCACGCGTGACCCCCGTCGATTCGTCCTGGTCGTCGACACGTCTCCCGAGATGACGGCCGATCGACTCACGGAAGCGAAGGGGAAGGCGCGGGACTTCCTCGCCCGGCTCGGGCGTCGCGACTCGGCCGCGATCCTCGATGGCGGAGGCGTGGTCGAGCCTTCGACCCCGGACGCCGCCCGGCGCGATCGGGCGCTCGATCGGCTGCCGCGTTCCGGGAATTCCGTGGATCCGTCGACGCTCCTCGAAAACGCGAAGGCCGCCGATCCTGGAGCCTCGGTGACCGTGCTCACGAGCCGGACCTGGCCGGCGGGCGATTACTCGATCCTCCCGATCGGCGCGCCCAGGGCGAACGTGGCGCTGGCGGAGGGGCGGCTTGAACTCGAAAACGGGCGCCACGTCGCGCGGGCCGTAGCGGCGAATGTGTCGGACGGCGAGGTCGAGGCGCGGCTGGAGATCCGTAATCGAGGCCGCCTCTTGCGCGGGGAGCCGATGCGGCTGGCGCGACGGGAGCGGAGGCAGGTGTCGTTCGTCCTCGATCCCGCGGCGTGGCCCGACGAGAAGTTCGCCGAGGGAGCCTGGCTCGAGTTCCGGATCCGCGCGGGCGATCCCCGTCCGCAGGACGATGCGGTCCCCTTCGTGGCGCCGGCAACGGCGCCCGTGACCGTGGTGCTCGTCGCGGAGGGCGATCCGGATCGGCATCTCCTGATGGCGCTCGAGCTTCTCGAGCAGGCGCAGCTGATCCGTGTGGCGCCGGCGCGCGCGGCGGCCTTCGAAAAGGTCCGCTCCAAGTGGGGGACCGCGGCGGTGTACATCTTCGACCGGGTGACGCCGCCCCAGCCGTTGTCGGACGGAGGATATCTCATCGTGGGGGCGGAAGGGCCCGCGCCCCGGGTGCGCGAGGTCGAGGCGGTGAAGGTGGTGGATTGGGACCGCGACGCGGCGGTGCACCGATGGGTGGATTATCCCGAGGTGAAGGCGAAGCGGGCCTGGATCCTGAAGGGGACGCCGCTCGTGACGTCGGATCGGGGGCCGATCGCGGTGTGGGGCCGGCGGCAGGGGCTCGCGTGGATACAGTTCGGTTTCTCCTTCGGCGTGGGGGAGGGCGATTTCGCGCTGACGCCGTCCTTCCCGGTCTTCCTGAGAAACGCGGCGCTCTGGCTGGCGGAGGACGGGCGCCGGGCTTTCCCGCGGACGGCGCGGGCCGGAGGGGTGCTGGTGAACGAGGCGCCGCTCGCCGATCCGGAGGGGGAGGTTCGCGTGACCGAGGTGTCGGGAGGGGAGATGCGGGGGCGGTTCGTGCCGGTGCGCTCGGGGGAGGTGCGGATTCCGGTGGCGCGGCCCGGCCTCTTGAAGCTGGAAGGGACGGGCGGGGCGGAGTGGGTAGCAATCGAGCCCGAGGCGCCGGTGGACCTCTCGAAAGTGCCGGCCGCGTCGGGGCCGGGCCTGCCTGATCCCATCCCGTGGTGGCGCGACCTGCCGTACACCGTGGTGGCCGCCGGGCTTGTCCTCGCACTTCTCGCAGCCGAGTGGGTCCTCTACCAGCGCGGTTGGATCTAGTGGGCCGCCCTCCAGGTTCGGGCTGAAAGCTGATTGCCGACTGCTGGATGCTAC
>DATHFI010000402.1:0-3183 GCA_035490275.1 Planctomycetota bacterium | reverse complement strand
GAGGCGCCCACCGTCAACCTCAGAATGACGCCTACGGCGAACTTCCTGGATGCGGATATCTTCCGAACCGCGGATCCCCTGGGCGAGCAGAAGATCCCGCACGATGACAGACTGGAGCCGACCGAGGAGAAGAGGATCATCTTTCCGGGAGCGGAGGATTCGGACCACACCCAGACCAATAACGCGATGAACGACGACCGTGCCCAGGGAGAAAGCCTTGAATTCGATAGCTGTTACCCGGGCAAGGCCGGGGGTTTCTTTGGAACTGGGCAGGAAAAAAATCCGGGATTCACGAGCGTGTTGGGCCCAGGAGGAGGAAAGGGGGGCGGGGGGAAGTATGGTCGGCCTGATAGAGGAAGCGACAAAGACCGAGTCGCCAGAGGTCACCCCCCTGGGACCACACCCGAATGCGAAAGCGCCGTCACGGCGGCCCTCAAGTGGCTCGCCCGCCACCAGAACCCCGACGGCTCCTGGGGCGCCACCGGCTTTACCAACCAGTGCGTGGGTACAAAATGCACCGGCGCCGGCGACCCTGAAAACGACACCGGCGTCACCGGACTTGCCCTGCTTGCCTTCCTCGGCGCGGGCTACACCCATCTCTCCAAGGATGAATACCCGGACCCTCTGGTCCCCGGACGAAAGCTGAGGTTTGGCGAGGCGGTCAAGAACGGCCTGAAGTGGCTGCTTTCAAAGCAGGATCCCGAGGGGTGCATCGGCGGCCGCGGCACGAAGTACATGTACAACCACACGATCGCGGCTCTTGCGCTTTCCGAAGCGTACGGCATGTCCGCGACTCAGCTCTTCAAGGGTCCGGCCCAGCAGGCGATCGATTTCGTCCTCGCATCCCAGAATCCGGAACGGGCATGGCGGTACACCAGGCAGCCCGGCGACAACGACACCTCCGTCACGGGCTGGGCGATCATGGCGCTGAAGTCGGCGGAGCTCTCGGAACTGACCGTAGCCACCCGCGATTCCTACGAGAGGGCCCGCAAGTGGTTCGACGAGGTCACCGACACGACCTACTACCGCGTCGGGTACAACTCCCGCAACTCGGGCCAGGTCCACAATGCCTTCAACCAGGACTTCAACCACCACGAGTCGATGACCGCCGTCGGCGTCCTGTGCCGGATCTTCATGTCGAAGGACAAGAAGGAGCCGGCGCTCGCCGGCGTGAACCTGCTGGTGAAAGACCTGCCCGCCTGGAAGCCCGACTCCATCGATTATTACTACTGGTATTACGCGTCCCTGGCGCTCTTCCAGTACGACGGACCGAACGGGCCGAACTGGAAGCGGTGGAACGAAGCCATGAAGGACGCCCTCGTGCCGAACCAGAAGACCGCCAAGGACGGCTGCGCGAACGGGTCGTGGACGTCCGAGAACGAGCGGTGGGGGGCTGAGGGCGGGCGCGTCTACGCCGTCGCGATCAACGCGCTGACGCTCGAGGTGTACTACCGGTACCCGAACGTTTTCCGGGGCTCGAAATAAGGGAGAAGTCCGCGAGGACGCGCCTCAGCTTCTCCTCGTTAGCCGCGGACATCTCGCAGAGGGGCGGGCGCACATCGCCCGTCCCGCGCCCCATGAGCTTGAGCGCGGCCTTGACCGGGACCGGATTGGATTCCAGGAAGAGCGCCTTCATCAGCGGGAAGAGCCGCAGGTGGAGGGTCCGCGCCCGCCCGTTGTCTCCCTTCGCCGCCGCGGCGCAGAGGTCCGCCATCTCGCGCGGCACGACGTTCGCCGCCACGCTGATCACGCCCGCCGCCCCCTGCATCATGAGTGGATAGGTGAGCGCGTCGTCGCCCGAGACGACCGCGATGTCGCACTCGGCGTGGATCTGCGCCGCCTGCTCGACCGACCCGCTCGCCTCCTTCACCGCGACGATGTTGCGGATCTTCGCGAGCCGCGCCACAGTCTCCGGAAGCAGGTTGACGCCCGTGCGCCCCGGCACGTTGTAGAGGCAGACCGGAAGGCTCGTCGCCTTGGCCACGACCTCGTAATGGCGGAAGAGCCCCTCCTGCGAGGGCTTGTTGTAGTACGGGGTGACGACGAGGACGGCGTCGACGCCCAAGGCCTCCGCGGCTTTCGTCTGCTCGATCGTGGTCCGCGTGTCGTTCGTGCCGGTGCCCGCGATGACGGGGGCCTTCGTTTTGGCGAGGCGGATCACCGTCCGCAGGATCTCCGAGCGCTCGTCCGCCGTCAGGACGGGAGACTCGCCCGTGGTTCCGAGCGGAACGAGGCCGTCGGTCCCGTTCTTCAAGAGGAAATCGACGTGGTCCTTGAGAGCGGCCGCGTCCACCCACCCGTCCCGGAAGGGGGTGACCATCGCGGCCATTGAGCCCTTGAAGATATCGGCGTTCATAAGGGGAAGGAGATGGTACGGGCCCGCGCGGACCGAATCAATCTTTGAGCTTTAGAGTGACGCGCGTGTGGTACTGGGTGCTGACGAGATTCCAGAACGGCTCGATCGTCGGATCCTGCGGTCGCATGAGCCTGCGGAGGTCCACCGCGAGGACGAGGGAGGCGTCGACGCGGACGAACCGGCGCGCCTGGGAATCGAAGTACCCCGCGACCCATCCGACGAGCCGGCCGCGGCCCTCGAAGGGCGCGGTGACCTCGACGTCCACCTTCGACAGCAGCTTCACGCATTCGTAACGGCCCACCTTGCGCCGCCCCGCGTGGACGATCTCCTGGCGGCCGTGGTACTTGAAATCCTCGGCGCCGGCGTCGACGTGGATCTCGCGCGTCTCCCTGCCGCCCGGCTCGAGGCCGCGCCCCGGCAGGGCGAAATAGATGTCGAGCATCGGGTAGTTGGTGTCCCCGGACATCTTTCGGGAATCGGTGAAGGCGCCGTCCTCGCGGACCAGGCACCGGTAGACCACGGGCTTGATCTCATTCAGTTTCTCGGAGGTGACGGCCTGGTCATTGATCCATTCCGCCCGGGGCGCGCTCTTGTAGAAAAGCTCGCCCCGGCCCCCGCCCCCTCCGACGAACTCCGCTCCCCCGTCGTTGCGGCCGCGCATCCGGATCTTGGTCGACTCGCCGCGGGCCGAAGTCGTCAGGAGGGCGTAGGATTCCTCTTCGCTGGAATAAAAGTGGCTCAGGTCCTTGGCGAGGTCCCACGCGAGCGTCGCCTTGCCGCCGGGGGGAAGCTCGACGAACTCGTCCTTGGCGAAATCCTCGGCGGCC
>DATHFI010000401.1:0-5460 GCA_035490275.1 Planctomycetota bacterium | reverse complement strand
CGCTTTCAGCACGTGGGAAGGCTCGACCTTGGCGGTGGTGCACGCCGCGCCGCTCGACACGGCGATCCCCTCCAGCGCGAGGATCAGGCTTTCGCTCTCGACGTACTTGAAGCTGACGTTGAGGTTCCCCGGCAGCCTTCGCTCGGGGTGACCGTTCAACGTGACGTGATCGAGGTCTTTCCGGAGGCCCTCCCACAGGCGGTCCCGCAGCGTCTGGAGCCGAGCGGCCTCGTCGCCCATTTCCTTTCGCGCGATCTCGCACGCGGCACCGAATCCCACGATCGCCGGCACATTCAGGGTCCCCGACCGCAGCCGGCCTTCGTGGCCGCCTCCGTCGAGGATCGGCGTCAGGCGGACGCGCGGATTGCGGCGCCGCACGTAGAGCGCCCCCACCCCCTTGGGCCCGTACATCTTGTGCGCGCTCATGGAGAGAAGGTCGATCGGCGTCGCGCGGACGTCGATCGGCACCTTGCCCGCCGCCTGCGCCGCGTCGGTGTGGAAGAGGACGCGACGCTCGCGGCAGAGTTCTCCGATCGCGGGGATCTCCTGGAGCACCCCGATTTCGTTGTTCGCGAACATGATCGAGACCAGGACCGTCTTGTCGGTGAGCGCCTTCCGCAGGGCGTCGAGGGAGATGAGGCCCTCGCCGTCCACGGGAAGCCGCGTGACGCGGGCCCGGCCCGCGCGCTCCAGCGCGGCGCACGAATCGAGAACGGCGGGATGTTCCGTGACGGTGGTGACGAGATGGTCTCCGCGCTCGCGGTGGAATTCCGCGGCCCCCTTGATCGCGAGGTTGTCGCTCTCCGTCGCGCCGCTCGTGAAGACGATCTCGCGCTCGTCGGCGCCGATGAGCGCCGCGACCCGGGCGCGCGCCGCCTCGACCGCTTCCGCCGCCTCGCGGCCCCACGCGTGCTCCCGGCTCGCCGCGTTGCCGAACTTTTCCCGGAGATAAGGCATCATCGAATCGAGGACGCGCGGGTCGATCGGCGTGGTCGCGTGGTGGTCGAGGTAGATCGGGGTCGTCCGGCTCACATCATCCCCAGCTGGAGCTTGGCGGCGTCGGACATCATCTCGCGGTCCCAGGGCGGGTCAAAAACGATCTCGACGTTGGCCCGCTTCACGCCGGGGATCGCGTTGAGCTTCGCGACGGCGTCCATCTGGAGCACGGGACCCATGCCGCATCCCGGCGCCGTCAGCGTCATCTTCACGTCGACGGAGTAGCCCTGCCCGCTGGGGTGCGGCTCGACTTTGACCTCGTAGACGAGCCCGAGCTCGACGACGTTCACGGGAATCTCGGGGTCGTAGCAGGTCTTGAGCTGGTCCCAGACCGCCTTGACGACGCCATCCTTCGTGGCAGGCTGATTCGGATCAATTTTCGCGGGAGCCGCGGGGGCTGCCTCGGCCTGCGCGAGCTTCCCCGCCTCGCCGAGCGCGTCGGCATCCCAGCTGTCGATGCGCGCCATGATCCCGCGGTCGGTCACCACCGTGAAGTTTCCGCCGAGCACCTGGTGGATCGTCACCTGGCTCCCCGCGGGCAGCTTCACAGGCTCGCCATAGGGAATCTGGATGGCGTCGACCTCACGCTTCAAGGCGATCGGCTCGCGGTTCATGGGCTCGGCTCCTACATGCCGCCGAATCGCGGGATCTGCGACCCGCACATCTTGATGTGGCTCAGTTTCGAGAACTGGTCCGGCGGGATCGACGGGCCAGGCCGGGCGCAGAACTTGTCGAAGACCGACACCAGCCCCTGCGCGATCTCCTGCGGCGTGCGGCCTTCGATCTCCGACCTCGGCATCATCGCGGCGACTCGCCCGTCCTTGAAGAGCACGATCGAGGGCGACGAGGGCGGCGCGGCCTCCGCGTGCAGCTCGCGGACGCGCTCCACGGCTTCGCGCTCCATCCCCGCGAAGACCGTGATCAGGCGGTCCGGGATGACGCGATGCTGCAGCGCAATTCCGACGCCGGGCCGCGCGCTCCCGGCGGCGCAGCCGCAGACGGAATTGATGACGCAGAGCAGCGTCCCCTTGGTGGACCGCACGGCCTCGTCCACCTGGTCGGGCGTCGAGAGCTGCTCGAATCCGACGGCGGTCAGCTCCTCGCGGAACGGCACCACCGCGTCGGGCGGATAGATCGGGGGCAGTGACATGGATATTCTCCTTTCGAACCCTATTCCGTCGAAACCGAACTCCGGTCGCCCTCCAGGGCGGCCTTGAGCGTGTGCCACGCGAGCGACGCGCACTTCACCCGGACGGGAAACTCGCTCACGCCCGCAAAGACGGCGAGCTTGCCGAGGCCCGGGTCGGCCCCGTTTCCCTTCCCCGTGACCAAGTCGTGAAATTTCTCGAAGGCGGCCTCGGCTTCCGCCCGGGTCTTGCCCCGCACGGCGTCGGTCATGATCGACGCGCTCGCCGTCGAGATGGCGCATCCCTTCCCCTGGAAGCGGAGGTCTTCGATCACGTCCCCCTTCATCTTCACCTGGAGGATGATGTGATCCCCGCAGAGCGGATTGTGACCCTCGACGGTCCGGTCCGCCCCCGGAAGCGTCCCGAAATTGCGCGGCTTCCGGTAGTGGTCCAGGATCACCTCCTGGTACAGGTCGTCGAGCGCGCCGATCGGATCGTCGTTCATCGCAATTCCCGCTTGGATCACATCAGATAGCCGGCATCAGGTAGCAGGCATAAGGCATCAAGGGATCCGAAAGCTGGAAGCTTCGGGCTTCCCTGATGCCGGCTGCCTGGTGCTTGATGCCTTCCATATTCACGACCCAAACACCTCCCCCACGCGCGTGAGTCCGGCCGCCAGCGCGTCGAGGTCTTCCGTCATGTTGTACACGCCCAGCGAGGCCCGCGCCGTGGCGGGGACGCCGAACCGTTCCATCACCGGCTGCGCGCAGTGGTGGCCCGTCCGTATTGCGATTCCCTGCTGGTCGAGGATCGTGCCGATGTCGTGGGGATGGACGCCTTCCATGACGAACGAGATCACCCCGGCCTTCTCGGGCGCCGTGCCGATGATCCGCAGGCCCCGGACGGCGGAGAGCTTTTTCGTCCCGTGCTCGAGGAGCGCCGACTCGTGCGCCTCGACCGCCTCGAGGCCCAATCCCGTGAGGAAGTCGAGCGCCGCCCCCAGGCCGATCGCGCCTTCGATGTTGGGCGTGCCCGCCTCGAACTTGTGCGGGATCCGGTTGTAGACGGTCTTCTCGAAGGTGACCGACAGGATCATCTCGCCCCCGCCCTGGTACGGAGGCATAGCCTCGAGCCGCTCCGCCCTGGCGTACAGGACGCCGATCCCCGTCGGGGCGTAGATCTTGTGCCCGGAGAAGGCGTAGAAATCGCAGCCGAGGTCCTGCACGTCGATCCGGAGGTGCGGGGCGGCCTGGGCGCCGTCCACGAGGACCGGAACGCCGCGCGCATGGGCCATCTCCACGATCCGCTTCATGGGATTGACCGTGCCGAGGGCGTTCGAGACGTGGGCGACGGAAACGAGCTTCGTCTTCGGCGTGATCCGCTTCTCGAACTCGTCGAGCATCAGCGATCCGTCGTCCGCGATCGGGGCGACCTTGAGGACAATCCCGTGTTCGTAGCGCAGGATCTGCCAAGGGACGATGTTCGAGTGATGTTCCATTGCCGTGATCAGGACTTCGTCGCCCGGTTTCATTGAGGCCCGGCCGAAGCTGTTCGCGACCAGGTTGATCGCCTCGGTGGCCCCGCGGACGAAGACGATTTCCCGGCCATCGGCGGCGTTGAGGAACGCGCGCGCCTTGAGACGGGCCCCCTCGTAGGACTTGGTCGCCAGCTCGCTCAGGTAGTGGACGCCCCGGTGGATGTTCGAGTTCTCGGTCTCGTAGTAGTTCCGAATCGCGTCGAGGACCACCCGGGGCTTTTGCGTCGTCGCGGCGTTGTCGAGATAGATGAGGGGCTTCCCCCGCACCTTCCGCGCCAGGAGCGGGAAGTCCGCGCGGACTTTCCGGACATCAAGCGCCACGGCCGTGCCCATGCTAGTGCACCATCATGAAGAGGCAGCCGCCGAGCTGCGCGCGGACCGCCTCGACGGAGACCTGGTCCAGGATCTCGCTCGCGAAGGCGTGGACAAGGAGCCGCCTCGCGTCCGCGAGTCCGATGCCCCGCGACCTCAGGTAGAAAAGCACGTCCTCGTCGAGCTGGCCGATCGTCGCCCCGTGCTTGCACTTCACGTCGTTCGCGAGGATCTCGAGCTGGGGCTTCGTGTTGACGATCGCCTCCTTCGACAGGAGGAGGTTCCGGCTCGCCTGCACGGCGTTCGTCTTCTGCGCCGTGGCCCGGACCACGATCCGGCCGTCGAAGATGCCGTGCGACTGGCCCCCGAGGATGCCCTTGTACAGCTCGCGGCTCGTCGTATGGGGGCTGATGTGGTCGATGAAGGTGTGATTGTCCACGATCTGCCGGCCCGTGCCCTCGAAGAGCCCGTTCAGCGTGACTTCCGCGCCCTCCCCCGCCAGCTCCGTGCCGGTGTCCATCCTCGAGATCGCCGCGCCGAGGGCGATCGAGTGGGACTTGAAGACGCTCTGCCGGCCCTGGCGGACCTGGAGGGCCGCGACGTGATAAGCCTGATGGCTCTCCCGCTGGACCCTCGTGTACTCGACGGTCGCGCCTTCCGCGACCGCGATCTCGTTCACCGCGTTCGTCAGGTAGACGCCCGAAATTCCCACGAAGCTCTCGACGATGGAGAGGTGCGCGCCCTCCTCGGCGACGATGAGGACCCGGGGATGGGTCACGTACGGCGCTCCCCGATCGGTCGACAGGAAGAGGATGTGGATCGGCGTATCGAAGCGGATCCCCTTGCCGATCCGGATGCAGGCGCCATCCCGCATGAACGCGGTGTTGAGCGCCGTGAAGGCCCGGCCGTCCACGGGGGCGAGCTTCGTCAGGTGTTTCTCGATGGACGCGTCGCGGAACGGAATCGGCTCCACGGTCACGCCCGCCGGAAGGTCCAACTTGGATAACCTCGGTGCGTGCTGGCCGTCCACGAAAGCGATCTGGCACGCCTGGAGCGGCCCGCGGGCGAGATCGGCGACCCGCGCGGGATCGCCGGGCCGGGTCACCGCCTTGAATTGCGTTTCGGCGATGGGCGTGATGTCCGTGAAACGCCAAGCCTCCTCGGACCCCGTCGGCAGGCCGAGGGCCGCGAAGCGCTCCATCGCCGCCTTCCGCGTCGATTCGAAGCCGGGGAGCTTCCGCGCCGCCCGATCGAACTCGGACTGGAAGTGGTCCCGGATTTCGAGGACTCCGGTCATGGCGCCGCCGCCGCCTTCTCCTCGAGCCAACCATAACCCCTCTGCTCGAGTTCGAGGGCCAGCTCCTTGCCGCCGGACTTGACGAACCGCCCGCCCGCGAGGACATGAACTTTGTCGGGCACGACGTAGTTGAGCAGCCGCTGGTAATGCGTCACCACGATCATGGACCGGTCCGGGCCGCGAAGGCCGTT
>DATHFI010000400.1:0-11102 GCA_035490275.1 Planctomycetota bacterium | reverse complement strand
AGGGTCCCTTCGCCGAATTGCTGGCCTCCCATGGAGTGCCGGCCGCCGGAGAGGCTGACGCTCCGGCCCGTCTCCGCAGCCCGAAGGACCAGCGAAGCGATTTCGGAATTCGTCCTGGGTTCGTGGTATTCCGCGACCGTCGTCCGGTTGAGCCGCGAATGGATGTCGTTGAGGCTGACCGGATCCTGGCGCGCCGGTCCGCACGAGACCGCCCCCACCCAGCAGACGATCGCGAGCCGGAGGATTCTCATCGCGGCATCATAGGACGAGGGAACAACCGGGGAAAGGCGCAGGGGGTCGGCCACTCTGATGAGTACGCGGGAAACGGCGGTGATATCAAAACGATATCAAATTGATATCACTTTGATATCGCGGGGACGCGCAGGAACTTGCGGGCGACCTCATTGACGTTGCCCGCCCCCATCGTCACCACCACGACCGAGGGGTCCACCTTGTCCTCGAGAAACGCCACCACGTGATCGAAGGACGGCATGAAGAGCGCGGCCTTGCCGTTCTGATCCAGGAGTTTCGCGAGGTCGGCGCTCGACACCCGGCGTTTCTCGGCGTCCCCGTCCCGCGCCTCGTAAATCTCCGGCAGCAGGACCAGGTGGGCGTCGCCGAAGGAGCGCGCGAACTCCTTCAGGAAGAGCCGCGTGCGCGAATACTGGTGGGGCTGGAAGACGCACCAGATCTTGCGATCCGGGTAACGCTCCTTCACGGCCCGCAGCGTCGCCTGGATCTCCGTCGGATGATGGCCGTAATCGTCGATCACGATCGCGCCGTTCCGCTCGCCCAGGACCTGGAACCGCCGCTCGGCTCCCGCGAATTCGGAAAGGGCCAGCTGGATCAGCTCGCGCCCCACCCCGGCCCACGTTGCCGCCGCGATCGCCGCAAGGGCGTTCGAGACGTTATGGGCCCCCGGGACCGCGAGATCGAACGACCCGTAGGTCTTGCCGTACTTCAGCACGTCGAAGCGCCACACCCCGCCGTCGACGGAGATTTTCTTCGCGCACCAATCCGCGTCCTTCTCGATCGAATAGCTCTCGCCGCGCCCCTTCAAGGTGCCGATGAGCTCCGCGACCGGAGGGCTGTCCACGCCGCCGATCACGAGCCCCTTCCCCCCCACGAGAGCCGCGAACTCCCGGAACGCGCCCACGATCTCGTCGAGGTCCTTGTAGTAATCGAGATGGTCCTCCTCGATGTTCGTGATCACCGCGCACTGCGGCGCCAGCTTGAGGAACGACCGGTTGAATTCGCACGCCTCGGCGACGAAGTGGCGGCCCGAGCCCCCCGCGGCGTTCGTCCCGAGCTGCGGGATGACTCCGCCGCACACGTACGTCGGTTCGAATCCGGCGCGCGAGAGGATGTAGGCGATCATCGCGGTCGTCGTCGTCTTGCCGTGACAGCCCGCGACGGCGATCCCCGACCGTTCGCCCATCAGGCGGCCGACCATTTCCGCGTGGTGAAGCATCGGGATATTCGCGGACCGCGCGGCGGCGATTTCAGGATTATCGTCGGGCACCGCGGCGGAACGGACGACCAGCGTGCATCCGGCGGGAAGGTTCGCGGCGTCGTGACCCGTCGCCACGCGCGCGCCGAGCGCCTCGAGCTCCGAGGTCTGGGCGTTCCCCTGGAGGTCGGACCCCGAGACGGCGTAGCCGCGCGCCAGCAGGAGGCGCGCCAGGCCGCTCAGGCCGATGCCCCCGATTCCAACAAGGTGCGCGACCCCGGGCCGCGTTTCGGAATCCATGACGCCCAATCCCCCACGATGTGGCGGGCCGAGTCTGGCCTCGCAATCGATGATATGCCGCGGCGCATGGTATCAAAAATGGTTTCCCCGCGCACCAGCTTTCGGACCCACTGCCCGAGCGCCCCGGGCCGGGCCGCGCGCTCGTCGACCGTGGCGGCCGCCCCCGCGCGCTCCAGCACGCGCGCGTTCGCCGACTGGTGGTCCGCCGCCGCGTGCGGATAGGGCACGAGGACCGACGCACACCCGAACGCCGCGAGCTCGGCGATGGCGAGCGCGCCCGCCCGCGAGATCACGAGATCGCACGCGCTGTAAACCGTCCCCATGTCGCGGCGGAACTCCTCGACGCGCGCCTCGCGGCCCGCCTCCCGGTACGCCTCGCGCACGCGCTCGGCCCACGGCCCGGCGAGGTGGAGGATGCGCGCGCCGGGGACCGCGGAGAGCTCGCGCACCGCAAGTCTGTTGAGCGACTCCGCCCCCTGGCTGCCGCCGATCACGCCGACCACCGGCGCGTCGGCCTCCAGGCCCAGGCGGCGCCGCGCTTCGCCGCGCGGAAGACGCTCCAGCCCGCTCCGCAGGGGGCTCCCTGCGTGGACGAACCGTCCGCCGAGCCCCGCGAAATGACGCCGCGTCTCGGCCCACTGCGAATAGATCCGCCGCGCGCCCCGGGCCGCGAGGAGATTCGCCCGGCCCGGCACCACGTTCTGCTCGAGAAGCGCGTACGGCACCCCCTCGAGCGCCGCCGCGGCGAGCGTCGGGAACGAGCCATACCCGCCAAGTCCGACGACGAGATCGGGATCGAAGCCACGGATTCGAACGCGGGCCCGGCGGACGGCGCGAACCATCGCGACCGGGAGCGACAGGATCGGCCGCAGGCGGGGCGCGGCGAGAGGCTCGAAGTCCATTTCATAGGCCGACAGCTCCCGCGCGTCGAACGCCCGATCGGTGCAGAGGAAGAGGGCGCGCGATTCGGGAGTCTCGCGGCGGAGATGCTGGGCGAGCGCGATTCCTGGGAAGAGATGGCCCCCCGTCCCCCCTCCCGCAAAGATGACTCTCATGCCGTGTTCGGTTCTTCGTGTTTCTGAAGTTTGATTTCTGAGGTCTGAGAACTCTGGTTTGCGATGTTCACCAGTATTCCAGCGGCCGCCAACGTGAAGCAAAGAGACGAGCCGCCGAAGCTCAGGAACGGCAGCGGGATTCCCTTGGCGGGCACGAGCCTCGTGACCACCATCAGGTTGAAGGCCGCCTGCAGGACGATGTAGAGGGTCAGGGTGAACGCGAGGAGGAACCCGAACGTGCTCTTGGCCCGGTTCAGGATCCGCCATCCCGTCACCCCGAAGGCGACATAGAGCAGCACGACCGAGATCGCCCCCAGGAATCCCAGCTCCTCGCCGATCACCGGAAAAATGAAGTCGGAGTGAACTTCGGGAAGGAAGAAGAGCTTCTGCGTTCCGCGGCCGAGACCCTCGCCCCAGAGGCCTCCGGCGCCGAGCGCGATAAGCGACTGGTGCACCTGGTGGCCCGCGCCCTGCAGATCGCTCTCCGGATTCCACCAGGCCTTCAGCCGGGGGAGGACATGGGACAGGTGGGTGGCCACGTAGATCGCCGCGAGGGACGCGCCGGCCGCCATCGGAGGCGCGAGGTGGCCCAGGCGCACGCCCGCCACGACGATGGTGGTCGTGAGGACGAATCCGATGAAGGCCGACGTCCCAAGGTCGGGCTCGACGACGATGAGCCCGCACGTCAGGAGCATCGCTCCAAAGACGGGAAGGAAACCGTCCCGGAATCGGACGACGCGCGCCGGGTCGGCCGCCAGGTGGCCGCAGACGTACATCGCGGCGGTCAGCTTGGCGAGCTCCGACGGCTGGAAATACCAGCCCCCCGCGTAGAGCCATCGTCGCGCGCCGTTGATCTGGCTCCCGATGCCGGGGATGAGCACGATCACGAGGAGTCCCAGCGTCACCGCGAAGAGGATGGTTCGCGTTCGCGCCCAGAATTCGAACGGAATGCGGGCGGCGGCGATGAAGACGAGGATCGCGACGAGGGTCCAGGTCCCCTGCTTTTTCAGGAAATGGGTCGAGTCCTGGTAGCGCGGGTTCTGCTCCGCGATCACCCCGCTCGCCGAGTAGAGGAGCACGAGCCCCAGTCCGAGAAACAGGAGCACGATGACCGTGAGATGGATGGCATCCCGGGACAAGATATCCCCTCCTTATCCAGGGTATGTATCGACCAGATGTGAACAGGACCTATAGGGGGGTGTTGTGATGTACCAGCTTCCCGCTACCCGCTCCCAGTTCCCCGCTGGGCTGCGAGCTGCAAGCTCCAAGCCAGAGGGGGCCGAGAGCGCTACTTGGCTTCGCTGAGGATGAGGACGGCCTTGCGGATGGCGGCTGCGGCGGCTTCGAACGACGCCTTCGGCTCCGCCGGGGCGTGGAGATCGTGCCCCACAACGAAGTAGCCGTTCCCGATTCCCAGTTCCGCGCGCTTTTCCCGGAAGGTTCGCTGGGTCCCGGCGTGGCACTGCGAGCAGGACATCTTGAGAATCTCGTCGGCCGACCGGCGCGCCTCAACCATCCTTCCGGCTTTTGCGAACTGGGCGAGGCTCCCCAGTTCGCGGGAGCTGTCCTTCAGCCGCTTCCGGAACGATTCGACCTGGCTGGGCTTGAGGAAGGCGAGGTCGGGAAGGACCTTCTCGGCATCCCCGAAGAGCTTCGAAACCTTCTCCGCGTCGGCCGTCACGTCCGGGCTCTCCTTGTCGAGGCGGCGTTGGAGGCTTTCCCAGGCCTCGCCGACAGGGTGCATGATCGCCATGAGCTTGAAGAGGCCGTCGATCTGCTTCGCTTTCGCGTCCTTCCGTTCGGCGGCGCCTCGCCGCGCCTCGGCAAGCGCGGAAGCCGGATTGGTCAGGTTGACGGTGTAGCGGAAGAGGCCGTCGAACTGCCCGAGGAACTCGTCAGATGCCACGGCGGGGTCGTCCTTGTTCTCGAGAATCTTCACGCCGGCCACGATGTGATCGTCAGGGGCGATCGCGACGCCGAGCTTTATCTCCCCCTTGGGGCCCTTCGCCGTGACCGTCGTGTAGAGGATGCGGACCTTTTCCGAGGGATGGGCCTCGGGCACGGTGGCGCGTCCCTCCCAGATCACCGGGTTGGCCTCCCTGTCGTCGAGCTTCCGCTCAATCGCCTTCTCCACCGCCTCGCGGCCTTCCCTCGAGAGTTTCCGGGAGCTCTTCTTCAAGCCCTCGAGGTCGGGGAACATCTTCTTGAGCTCGTCCTGCGGCGGCGAGTAGGCACCCGCGGCGACGGAAAGCGCGAGAACGAGGGCGGTCCAGGCGAGCTTCATGCGGCGGATTCCTTCCGGAGCAAGCGCGCGCGTCGCGCGATCAGCGCCGCGCCGACGCCCAGGAGACCTAAGAAAACGCCGAGCCCGAAGTAACGGTGCCCGAACCGCCGCTCCCGCTCGGCCAGGCTATTATACGCCGCGGCCGCGCGGTCGGCCGACGCCGCCGCGTCCGCCATGAGGCGCTTCCAGTCGAGCCCGTGCTGCGAGATCCGGAGCCGCCGGCGGGCGGTCCTTCCCTCCTCGATCATCCCCTCGAGATCGGAGGTGCGGATTCCCGGGGCGCGGGAGAGCTCGTGCAAGTGGTCCTCGAACCGGTCCAGCGCCTCGGCGTGCCCGTCCAAGGCCGCGAAGGCGGCCACCCCCTCGACGTACTCGTGCGAAGCCTTCTCGTGGCAATTCAGGCAACGTTCGAGGATGGTCGGGGCGAAGGCTCCCGAGGTCGTGTGGTACTCGTGACACGCGGAGCAGGTACTCCGTTGCTTGGGATCCGAGGGATCGGCTTTGGCGGCCGCGAAATGGGGAGAGGGCTCGAAGGCCTCGAGCACGGCGCGGTGGCACGACCCGCAGAGATTCGCGATCTGCGGTACTCGAGCGGGCCGAAAAGTCGCCGTCCGTCGGTGCTTTCCTTTCTCGATTTCGTCGGTCCCGTGACAGCTCACGCACCCCACGCCGGCATTCTGGTGCATGGTCCCCTTCACCTCCGCGCCCTGGTCCTCGTGGCACTTGATGCATTGGTCGTCGCGCTCGGCGCGCTCGACCTGCGGCGGAAGGGCGAAGACAAGCCACGCGGCGAGGGAGAGCATCAGGACGCCGCTCCCCAGATCCCGAAGACGAGTGCCGCGGCGAGAATCAGCGTACCCGCCGCGACCGCCAGGCGCCGGGGAAGGAAGGGGACGGCGACAAGGAAGGCCGGAGGTCCCATCAACAGCAGGAGCGTCGCGGGACCGCTCACCCACTTGGCCGCCTGGTAGACCGGCAGGAACATCCACATCGGCTTCACCGGGGCGCCCGAACCGCCGGGTGAAGGTCCGACGCCCGCCGGGCAAGCAATGGCGAGAACCGCCAGGAGCGCTGCGCTTCCGAAGAGGGCGAAGGTCAGCCGGCGCAAGAATTCCAGACTCGACCCCTGCGCGTCTTCGGCTCCGTGAAGCCGGTGACGGCCGACGAGGGCGAGATGCGCCGCGACCAGGAGAACAATTCCGATCGGTACGAGAATCACGTGGGCGGCGAACATGCGCGTGAGCATCGGCGGTCCGACGTGCGGCCCGCCTTGGACAAGGTTGGCCAATCCCGCTTCGCGGGCATAAGCGGCCCCAACCTCGGCCCCCTTCACCGCCTCGTCGTCCATCGGGAGCATCTGCCCGGTGAAGGCGGACCCCATCAAGAGTCCAAGCAGCGCCGCCCCGGTGAGCCAGGTGACCTCGCGGGGCTTCCCGTAGGATCCGCGCGCGAAGACGCGCACCAGGTGCAGCAGAACCGTCGCGACGAGCAGGTGGGCGGACCAGACGTGGACGCTCCGGACGAGCCAGCCGAAGGTCACATCCTTGGCGATCAGGACGACGCTCGCGTGCGCTTCGCTCCACGATGGGACGTAGTAGATCGCGAGCAGCGCCCCGGAAAATACCTGGATGAGGATGAAGAAAACGGCCATCGAACCGAGCACCGCACCTCCCGAATTGGGAGGAAGCGGCCTCGATAAGCGCTCGCGGATCGCGCCGATCAGCGATCGCAAGCCGATGCGCTCCTCGAGCCGGCTCATTCCCCCACCTCGAGGTCGCCCTCGCCGGTAATGCGGTACGGGATGGGGGCCAGGGGGCCGTTGTGCGGGCCCTGGATCGGTGCCCCGTCGTGCGCGAAGATCGCGCCGTGGCAGGGACACTCGAATCGGCTCTTGTCCGCCACCCACGCAACGTCGCATCCCTGGTGGGTGCAGTGGCGGTCGAGCACGCGGAGCGCCTCGCCGTCGTGGAGGGCGATGGCGCGGCGGCCCCCATACTCGAACAACTCGAAGACCCCCGCGGCGAATTTCTTCGCCGGGCCCAGCGCGACCCGGCGGGGCCGAATGGCGGGAGGCGGCTTCAGGAAGAAGGGAATCGGTGCCAGCGCGGTGACGCCCGCGGCGGCGAGCGACGTGAAGAGGAGCGTGTCGAGGAACGAGCGCCGGCTCACCGGTGCATCGGGCATCGGATTTCGATTATAGCCGTCCGTTGCTGGCGCCTGCTACGATTCACCCATGGAGCGACTTCCCAAGCTCCCCCGGCGCCGTCCCGACGCCCACAAGGGCGATTGCGGACGCGTGGTGATCGTCGCGGGCTCGCGCGGCATGGCCGGAGCGGCGGTCCTGGCCTCGCAAGCGGCCTATCGCGGTGGCGCGGGACTGGTCACGCTCGTCGTCCCTGAAAATGTCGTCGACACTATTGCCGCGCTCCAAGTTTGCGCCATCGTTCGAGCGCAACCCGTGAACCTGGACGAACTCGAGGCGGATGTCCTGGCCGTGGGCCCTGGACTGGGCACCGCCCCCGCCACCGTCGCGGAAGTGCGGAGAATCGTCGCCGCCACGAAGCGGCCGCTCGTCCTCGACGCGGACGGCTTGAACGCGTTCGCTGGCGAGCCGGGCTTGCTCGCCGCATCGGGCCCGCCCCGCATCCTGACGCCCCATCCCGGCGAGCTGGCCCGTCTCACGGATTCTACTCCGGCCGCGATCAACCGCGCCCGACGCCGCGCGGCGGAGACGGCCGCGAAGCGTTTCAAGTCGATCGTCGTACTCAAGGGACGCGGGACTGTGATCACCGATGGAAAACGGACCGAGGTGAACGCCACGGGGAACGCGGGGATGGCGACGGGTGGCGCCGGGGACGTGCTCACGGGCCTCATCGCCGCCCTCGTCGGCCAGGGGATGAAGCCGTGGGAGGCCGCGCGGCTCGGCGTCCATCTCCACGGCCTCGCGGGCGACCTCGCCGCGCAAAAGCTCGGCGAGCGCTCCCTCATGGCGACCGACCTCCTCGACTTTCTGCCGGCCGCGTTTCTCGCCCATGAAAGGATCCCGCGATGATCACGCGCCGCGAGTTCATCGAAGGCGTCGCCGTCGTGGCCGGCTCGCTCGCCCTGCGAAAGCAGGATCCCGGGTCCGTGCCGGCGGTCATCTCGACGTGGTCTTTCGGCCGCCGCGCGAACGGCATCGCCTGGGAAATTCTGTCGAAAGGCGGAACGTCGCTCGACGCCGTCGAGAAAGGTATCAACGACGCGGAGCTCGATCCGAAGAACACCTCCGTCGGCTACGGCGGCCTCCCGAACGAGGAGGGCGAGGTGACGCTCGACGCCGTCCTCATGCACGGGCCGCGCCACGCGGCGGGCGCCGTCGGGTGCCTCAAGCGGATCAAGACTCCGATCAGCGTCGCCCGCAAGGTCCTCGAGAAGACCAAGCACACGTTCCTCGTCGGTGAGGACGCGACGAGATTCGCCGTCAAGATGGGTTTCAAGGAGGAGAATCTCCTGACCGAGGACTCGAAGAAGGCTTGGGAAACCTGGAAGGCCGATCCGAAGCGGGCGTCGTTCTGGACGCACGACACGATCGGGATGGTCGCGGTGGACGCCAAGGGGGACGTGACGGCGGGATGTTCGACGAGCGGCCTCGCGTGGAAGATCGCGGGCCGGGTGGGCGACTCCCCGATCGTGGGCTCGGGCGCCTACTGCGACAACGAGGTCGGCGGCGCCGCGGCGACCGGAAACGGCGACGTCATGATGCGGTTCTGCCCCGCGATCGTGGCGGTCGAGATGATGCGCGCCGGAAAGAGCCCTTCGGAGGCGTGCGCGGCGTCGCTGGCGCGGATCGCGGCCAAGGGCTACAAGGTGGGAGGCGCGCTCGTGGCGCTGAGCCGGAAGGGCGAATTCGGTTTCGCCCAGCTCAACTATCCCGACTTCGAGTGCGCCGTGAGGAGCGGCGCCGTCGATGAACTCCGATCCGAGAAAAAGAGGTAGCGGGCCGCACGGGCTCGTGATACATAGCTTTCCGCCATGCCCCTGAAAATCGAGATCCTGCAAGGCGACATCACCCAGCTCGAGGTCGAGGCGATCGTCAACTCCGCCAACAACGACCTCATCCTGGGGAGCGGCGTTTCGGGCGCCATCCATCGCCTCGGCGGGCCGGAGATCCAGGAGGAGTGCCACCGCATCGGTACGCTCCCGCTCGGCAGCGTCGCGACGACCACCGCGGGGAAGCTGAAGGCGAAGTACATCGTCCACGCCGCGGTGAATCCGCTCGGCCTGTGGGCGGACGCGAAGTCGATCCGCGCCGCGTTTCGCGGAGTGCTCCGCGAGCTGACCGCGAAGGGGATCAAGTCGGCCGCGGTGCCCGCGATCGGAACGGGCGCCGGGGCGTTCTCGATCGACCGGTGCGCCGACATCCTGCTCGAGGAATCGCGGGAATTTGCGAAGACGAACACGACGCTCGAGACGATGATCTTCGTCCTCTTCGACGAGAAGAACTTCAAGGCGTTCGAGGAGCGGTTCGTGCGGAAATTCCCCGACGTGTGGACGACGCACACCGACCGGCCGCTGCCCGAACTGCCGCCGGAGCCGGAACTCGAACCCCTTCCCCCGCCGCTTCCGCCGCCTCGTCCCGTGAGGCCGCCACAGCGGCCGCGCCAGGGACCGCCGGGCCGTCCGCCACAGCAGCAGCAGGGGCAGGGTCAGGGTCCGGGCCGCCCGCCTCAACAGGGCCAAGGTCCCGGGCGACCGGGCCGCCGTCATCGCGGGCGCCGGGGTCCGCGCGGTCGGGGTCCGCAGCCGGGCGGGAACAGGCCCCCGGGACCGTCGCAGCCGCGCCCTCCATCACCCGCGGGGCCCCCTTCCTAGGACTTGCCGCGTCGCGACGCCGATCGGTATCCTGCCCACATGCCCGACGACTGCCTATTCTGTCGCATCGCCGAGGAGAAGATCCCCGCGACGATCGTTTTTTCGAATGACGAAATCGTCGCCTTCAGGGACATCAATCCGCAGGCGCCGACGCACATCCTCGTCATCCCGCGGAAGCATATCCCTATGGTGACGGACCTGGAATCTTCCGACGACCCCTTCATGGGACGGCTGATCCGCACCGCCGCGATCATCGCGCGGGCCGAGAAGATTGCGGACCGCGGGTTCCGGCTCGTCCTGAATTGCAATCGCGAGGGCGGACAGACCGTCTTCCACCTGCACGTGCATCTGCTGGGTGGAAGGGCGATGACATGGCCGCCAGGATGAAGCCGCGAGTCGAAACCTGCTAGGCCGGGCCGTAGAGCAGGGTGTAGACCAGGATCCCCGTCAACGAGACGTACATCCAAAGAGGCAGCGTCCAGCGGGCGATCGACATGTGACGGTCGAACTTCTCATGCCACGCCAGGCGAATCGTGACGATCGCGAGCGGCGCGACCAGGATCGCGAGCACCGTGTGCGAGATCAGGACCGCGAAGTAGGCGTTCCGCATCCACCCCTCCCCCGCATACTTCACCGACCCCGCCTGGAAATGGTAGGTCAGGTAGGAGACAAGGAAGAGCGCCGAAGTGAAGAACGCGGTCGTCATGCATGCCTTGTGAAAGCCGATTTTCCGGTTGAGGATGAAGGCCAGCCCCATGGAGAGGAACAGGAAGCTCGCCCCGTTGAGCGCCGCGTTCAGGCGAGGCAGCGTGCGCACCGAAAGCAGCTTCTCGGGAGATCGCGCCAGCTTCCGGGCATTGGCGATCAGCCACTGCGTATCGGCCGATGAATAGTCGCCGCGCAGGTTCCCATCCCGGTCGACGAGGAAGTAGCGCCCGTCGTGAGAATGATCCTCGACGCGATCCGGAATCTCGAGGAGCCAGCGCGCGTCACGTACGACCGAATCGAGCGTCGCGGCGATCGAATCGCGGTTTTCATAGTCATACGTGTACAGTCCCCGCATCTGGCCCGTTCCGTCGACGAGGGTGAATCGCGTGCTGTGGATGAACTGGCTGCCGGGCCTCGGCTCCTCCGCGGGTTTGGCGACAAGCTTGAATCC
>DATHFI010000399.1:0-2989 GCA_035490275.1 Planctomycetota bacterium | reverse complement strand
CGGGCGGCGAAGTTGCTGGGATTCGCCCGGGGCGGTGGCGGCGTGCGCGAGGCGGCCGCACGCGCGATCGATCGGCTGCGAGTCGCGGGGAAGGTCCGCGTCGGCGACCGCGTTGAGCTCGTTTCGTAGGTCTTCCCGAGTCGCTACAATCGGGCATGCCCGACGCCGGCCGGTGGCGCCTCCACCGGATGGTCCTCCTCCTCGCGGCGGGATACAACCTTGCCTTTGGCGCGTGGGCCGTCCTGCGGCCTGCGGATATCTTCGACCTCTTCGGGCTCGCCGCCTCCAATCAACCCGCGATCTGGCGATGCCTCGGCATGGTGATCGGCGTCTACGGCGCGGGATACGCCTGGGCCGCGTTCCGGCCGGACCTGGTCAAGCCGATTGTGACTCTCGGCCTCGTCGGGAAAATCCTCGGGCCCATCGGCTGGATCGCGACCGTCGCCTCCGGGGAATGGCCGGTCCGCACATTCACGCTGATCCTTTTCAATGACGTCGTGTGGTGGCTCCCCTTCGGCCTCATTCTTCTCGACGGAACGCGCCTCGGGGCGCGCATGCGGGCCGCGGCGCCCTTCGTATGCGCCGCCCTGAATGCCCTCGGCGCCGTCGTCATGCTCCTCGTCCTGCGTCACGGGCTCGAGTCGGAGCCCGACGCGACCGCGCGCGCGGCCTTCGTGACGGGCCACCTTGGAATCTGGCGCGCGTCGTGGGGGATCTGGATCGCCGCCGCGCTCAGCCTCGCCGCGTTCTACGGGTGGTGGGGGACTCGATTGCCCGATCCCCGCCCCGGGCGGTGGGCATTCGCGATCACGCTCGTGGGCCTCGCGGCCGATTTGACGGCGGAGACGCTCTACATCGGCTGGGCGCCCCTCGATGAAGCCACGATGCGCGTCGCGGGCCTTCTCACCGGGGGCGTCGGCAACGGCCTCTACACCGTCGCTGGAATCGTCCTTACGCTGGCGACGCCGATGGGCGGACTCCTGCGCGGCATCACGTGGGCCGTGTGGGCGAGCGGCGCGGCGCTGACCGCGGGCGCCATCGCCGGGAGCGTGACGGCCATGTCGATCTCGACCGCCGCGCTCCTGACGCTCTTCTGTCCATGGTGCGCATGGCTGGGCTGGAAGCTCCGGTGAGGCGCGTCGTCGTCTTAGGCGGCGCTGGCTTCTTCGGCTCGGTCGCGGTCGATCTCCTTCGCGCGGAAGGGATCGAACCCGTTGTCGCGTCGCGCCGGACAGGGACGGACGCGGAGGATCGGGCCTCCCTGCGCCTGTCGCTGCGCGCCGGGGATGTCGTCCTCGACGCGGCGGGACCGTACCAGGGACGGACGATCACCCTCATCGAGGCGGCGATCGGCCTCGGTTTCGATGTTGTCGATCTCTCCGATAGCGGGGCCTACGCGTCGCGGGTCATGGCCATGAAGGCGCGCATAGATGCGGCCGGGATCCGCGTTCTCACTTCATGCAGCTCCGTCTCCTCGTTCACCGCGGCGGCCGTGCGGATGAGCGGCATCGCGCAACCCGCCCGGGTCGCGCTCTTCCTGGTCCCGTCGACGAGGCACACCGCGAACCGGGGCGTGATGCACTCCCTGCTGGCCAACCTCGGGGCTCCCGGCGCGTGGCGGACTTCCCGGATGTTCCCCATGCCTCCGCCGATCGGCGACGTCCGGGGATTCCGGCTCCCGAGCGCGGACTCCGTGACGCTGCGGCCGGTATGGCCGAGCCTGCGCGAGGTCGGTTTCTTCGTCACGACCCGCACCCCGGCCGGCAACGCGCTGGTGGGAATGGCCGCGCGGATTCCGGCGCTGCGGCGGATCCTGCCGGCCGCGCGGGCGATGGCGAAGCGGTTCGGCGCCGTCACGGGGGGCCTCGGCCTCGAGGTGGATGACGCGCGCTTCGCGGTGATGGCGGAGGAGCGGAGCTGGCGGGCGGCCGTGGCGCCGGCGGTCCTTGCGGTGCGGGCGATCGTGAGGGAGAAGTTCCCTTACCGGGGATTCGTCACCCCGGAACGCCACGTCGAGCCGGACGAGCTCGTGAATTTCCTGGTGAAACTCGGAGTCACCTTTCGACGGATCGACACCTTGACCCGCGCCCGCTAGCGCTTGCCGGCTTTCAGCATCGCCTCGTCGAAGGCCGCCTTGTGCTTCCGGAAGAGCTCGAGGTCCTTGTCGTTGATCGGTTTCTCCTGCGGCTTCTTGAGCTCCTCGAGCGTCTCCCGCGCGGCCTTGGCCTGCGCTTCGTTCATCTCGCGCAATTCCGGCGTCAGATCCTTTCGCTTGAGCTGCTCCTCCGAGTTCTTGAGCGTGGTCTCATACATCTCCCGCGTGGACTTCATGGTCGTCTCCGCCCCGATGGTCATATTGGCCGCCATGAGCCGCGACCACACCGCCAGGTAGTCCTCGGTGTTCTCGAAGCCATGCTTCTTCGCGAGGGCTTCGAGTTCGGACAGCCGCTTGCCGGACTGTGCGGCCGAGAGGAGCGAGTTATCCATGGTGAGGATGTCGATGACATTCCGGTCCCCCTCGAGGGACTTGATGAAATTGCCCACCTTGGCCTCGGAGAGATAAGGCTTGGTCATGTCGTCCCGCGGGTGCTCGGCCGCCGCCGCGGTCCCGGACTTGCCGCCGCCGTCCGACGAGTTGGACGAGGAAGAATCCTCGGATTTGCCGCAGGCCGCAAAGAGAACTACCACCGAAACGCAGGCGATGAGAACTCTCATGACGTGTCTCCCTCGAATGATTCGCCCCCTCGGCCCCCGACCCCGCGGGGATTATAGCGATTGAGCCTGGGGATTCCGAAGTCCGACGGAGATTCGGACTCAGGCCCGCCTCGAGGTCGCCCGTCGCTTGCGGTTCAGGAGCTCGTCGATCTTCGCGGCGAGGATGAAATCGCTCTGGGTGAGCCCGCCGATCTTGTGCGTGAAGATGTCGATGCCGACGCGGCCCCACGCCACGAGCAGGTCCGGGTGGTGGCCCACTTTCTCCGCGAGCGCG
>DATHFI010000398.1:0-2356 GCA_035490275.1 Planctomycetota bacterium | reverse complement strand
TCGCTCGCGAAGGCGCCCGCCCCCTACCTCCACGTCCTGAGCCAGAAGCCGTCGGCCGAGCACGAGCGATTGATCGAATGGCTCCGGGCGAAGGGCGCGCGGGTGGAGACCGATTGCATCGAGGGCCCGACGGTCTGGTCGCGGACCCCGGCCATGGATGAGGCGAGGGTCCCGAGCGGGGTCGTGCAGGCGATCGTGACCCGACTCGTCGGGGCAGCCCGATGACGGAACACGCGGTCATCTTCGCGATCGCCCATTCGCTGGTCGGCGTGCTCACGGAGGCCGAGATCGACGTGGATCCCGTGCGGCCCGCGATCGTGTTCCTCAACGCGGGTATCCTCCACCGGGTCGGTCCAAACCGGCTCCACGTCCGGATTGCGCGCGAGCTGGCGCGCCGCGGGTTCGCCTCGCTGCGGTTCGACGTCTCCGGGGTCGGAGACAGCCCGCCCCGGACCGACGGGTTGTCGCTCCGCGCCGCCGCGTTGAGCGACATTCGCGAGGCCTTGGATTTCGTCGCCGCCAAGCTGGGTGCCGCGACGTTCATCCTGATCGGACTCTGCTCGGGGGCGGACCTCGCGTTCCGGGCGGCCCTCGCCGACCCGCGCATCGTCGGGGCGGTGCTGATCGACGGCCTGCCGTACCACACCGTGCGCTCCCGATTCCACAACTACGCGTCCCGGCTGATTCGGCGGGGCGGCTGGCGGAGGCTCCTGGCGCTCGACGGTCCGGTGGGGCGCCGCTTGCTGTGGTGGCGGCAACCGAGTCGCTCGGCCACCGCGACCGGGCGGCGCGACGTCCCGCCGAGACACGAGGCGGAATCAAACCTGCGTCAGCTGACGGAGCGTGGCGTGCGCCTGCTCCTCCTCTACACGCCGGACCGCGACTACAGCTATCCCCGACACTTCGCGGATACGTTTCCCGGCGTTCGCTCCGACCGGGTCGACGTCGCCTATTTCCCGGATTCCGATCACACGTTCACGTTGCGCGCCAATCAGGACCTCCTGGTTCGCGCCATCGACAAGTGGATCTCATGCTTCCGCTAGAATCGCGGGTCGACGCGGTGGCGCCGTCGATCGAGCGCTTGCTCGCCGCGCAGGCGGAGCGGCATCCCGGCAACCCGGCGGTGGTGTTTTCTGGCGGGCCACCCCTGAGCTACCGGCGTCTGCACCAGCAGGCCCTTGGGATCGGCGCGCGGTTGCGAGACGCCGGGGTGGGCGGCGGTGACCGGGTGGCGGCGGTCATCCCCAACGGTCCGGGCATGGCGGCCGCATTCCTGGGCGTGGCGACGGCGGCCGCGTGCGCCCCGCTGAATCCGGGTTACACGTCGGCGGAATTCGACTTCTACCTCGCGGACCTCGATGCCCGCGCCGTCATCGTGTCGTCGAAGAGCGACTCGCCGGTCCGAGACGTCGCGCGGAAGCGGGGCATCGCGGTGCTCGAGTTCTCGGATCGGACGGAGCCCGAGGGGTGGGTGTTCGGGTTCGACGGTCCGGTCGGGGGATCCTCCCCGCCGCCGGAGGGCCTGGCCGACCCGCAGACGGTGGCGCTCGTCCTCCACACGTCGGGCACCACCTCGCGACCGAAGATGATCCAGCTCTCGCACGCGAACATCTGCGCCTCGGCCGCCAGCATCCGGTCGACGCTCCGACTGACCGAGGCCGATCGCTGCCTGAACGTGATGCCCCTGTTCCACATCCACGGGCTCGTGGGGGCGCTCCTGGCGTCGCTGACCGGGGGAGGGAGCGTGGTGTGCACGCCGGGCTTCTCGCCGGTCCATTTTTTCGACTGGCTCGAGGAGTTCGGGCCCACGTGGTACACCGCGGTGCCGACGATGCACCAGGAGGTGCTGGCGCGCGTGGCGGCGAACCGCGAGGCGATCGCCCGAAGTCGTCTGCGGTTCATCCGGTCCTCCTCCGCGGCGCTCGCGCCCGAGGTCATGAGCGGGGTGGAGCGGGCGTTCAACGTCCCGGTCATCGAGGCCTTCGGGATGACCGAGGCCTCCCACCAGATCGCGAGCAACCCCTTGCCGCCCGGACGCCGCAAGCCGGGGTCGGTCGGGCTACCCGCCGGGTGCGAGGTGGCGATCCTCGACGAGCACGACCGGCCGGTGACCGGCGGCGAGCCCGGGGAGATCGCGATCCGCGGGGCGAGCGTCACGAGGATCCGGCCCGTCGCGGGCGACGGCCCGCCGGCGCCCGCCGACACCGGCTGGTTCCGTACCGGCGACCTCGGTTTCCTGGACGAGGAGGGGTACCTGTTCATCTCCGGGCGGATCAAGGAGATCATCAACCGGGGAGGAGAAAAGGTCGCTCCGAGCGAGATCGATCAGGTGCTGCTGGGCCATCCGGGCGTGGGT
>DATHFI010000397.1:0-6011 GCA_035490275.1 Planctomycetota bacterium | reverse complement strand
TTCTGATGTCAGAAGTCTGATTTCTCACCCAAGATCAGAGCGCGACCCTCGCCGCGCGGCCCGCGCGGTCGATGTCTCGACCGGAGTGCGCCGCTCCCACGAACATCGCCTCGAATTGAGAGGGAGGCAGGTAGACCCCGGACGCGAGCATGCGTCGAAAGAACCGGCCGTAGGCGGCGGTGTCGCATCGCGAGGCCGACTTCCAGTCCGTGACAGGTCCGGAAGCGAAGAACGCGGTCATCATCGAACCGACGCGATTAACCGTCACTCCGGATTCCTTGAGCGACTGTTCGAATCTCGCGCCGAGTCGGTCCAAGCGACCGTAAAACCCCGAATCCGCTTTCAGCCTCCTCAGCTGGGCCAGCCCCGCGGCCACCGCCAGGGGATTCCCCGAGAGCGTTCCCGCCTGGTACACCGGCCCCGCCGGCGCGAGGAGGTTCATGACGTCCCGTCGCCCGCCGTACGCCGCGAGCGGGAGTCCGCCGCCGATGATTTTGCCGAGCGTCGTGAGATCCGGCGCGATTCCCAGAGCGCTCTGAGCTCCGCCCCACGCCACGCGGAATCCGGTAATGACCTCGTCGAAGACCAGGAGCGTCCCGTGTCGGACCGTCACTTCGCGAAGCGTCTCCAGGAAGCCCATCAGCGGCGGCACCACTCCCATGTTTCCCGCGACGGGCTCGACGATGACCGCGGCGATCTTCCGCCACGATTTCTTCATGACGCGCGTGAACGCGGCCGGATCGTTGTACGGCACCACGATCGTGTGGTCCGCCTCGACCCCGGGGCTCGTGGGAGTTCCGAACGTGGCGGCGCCCGATCCCGCCTTCACCAGGAAGGGATCGGCGTGGCCGTGATAGCACCCCTCGAACTTGATCACGCCCGGCCGCTTCGTGAAGGCCCGGGCGAGGCGGAGCGCGCTCATGCAGGCCTCGGTCCCGGAGCTGACGAGTCGCAGGAGCTTGATGGAGGGAAGCGCCGACTTGATCAGTTCCGCGAGTTCCGTCTCGCCTTCCGTGGGAGCGCCGAAGGTGGTCCCGCGCCGGGCGGCGGCCGTGACGGCCGCGACAATCTCCGGATGGGCATGTCCGAGGATGAGAGGGCCCCAGGACCCGACGAAATCGAGGTACCGGTTCCCGTCCAGATCCTCGAGCCACGCCCCGGAGGCGCGTCGTATAAACAGCGGATCGCCTCCCACCGCCCGGAAGGCCCGCACCGGGCTGTTCACCCCGCCGGGGATGGATCGGAGGGCGCGACGAAAGGCGGCCCGGCTTCCGCGCGTTTTCATCAGTATTCCGGAATGAACGAGGGGGGTGTCGGCGTCATTCTATTGGCGGGGCCATTGTACGCGGGATCGACCCTCCGTCAACGACGCCGGGTTGGGTGAAGTTCGAGCCGGTTCGGGGGGTATAGTACTAGGGGCGGGGAAGCGATTTCGGGTCGGACGCACTCCATGGGGAATGGCACCGTCGGCCGGGGCGACCGAATCTCGGAGTACATCCTCACGTCGAAGCTTGGCCAGGGCGGTTTCGGCGAAGTCTGGAAGGCCGAACACCGCCAGATCCCGGGCAAATTCGTCGCGATCAAGATTCCCTCCACGCCGGAATCGATGGACCTTATCCGCCGCGAGGCGGTCTTCCAGCACCAGCTCGACCACCCCAACATCGTGCGGACGATCGGGCTCGACACCAATCACAGCCCTCCCTACTTCATCATGGAGTTCGTCGAGGGGAAGAACCTGCGCGAGTTCATGGCCTCCGAAGGAATCCTGCCGCCGCCGTACGCCATCGACATCGCGGTGCAGGTCCTCGAGGCCCTCGGCTACGCCCACGGGAAGGGCATCGTCCACAAGGACATCAAGCCCGAAAACATCCTCGTCGAGAAACGGAAGGTCCGCGTCACCGCCGATCAGAAGGCGCTGATGCACTACGTGAAGATCACGGACCTGGGCCTCGGCGTCTTCCCGGAGAAGGCCCAGCAGGACATGGCGATGTCCACCGCCTCCTACACGAGCGGCGTCCGCCAGCTCTCCGGCACCCTCTTCTACATGGCCCCGGAGCAGATGATCAAGGGCCGCGACCAGGATCGCCGCACGGACATCTATTCCGTCGGCGTCGTCCTGTACGAAATGCTCACGGGCGAACTGCCGCTCGGCATGGACATGCCGAGCGAGCTGAACCCCGTCATCAGTCCCGAGCTCGACCAGATCTGCAAGCGGGCCCTCTCCCTCGACCGGGACCACCGTTATCGGGACGCCGAGGAGATGATCAAGGACCTGCTGAAGGCCAAGGAGCGGTTCCTGCTCCGACTGGTGGCCGCCGGCGCCCCCGCCGGGGAGCTCAGGCCCGTCACCCCTCCGCCCGAGATCAAGGCCATCCCGGTGAAGCCCGACGGGCGCCGACTCAAAAGGCTCTTCGAATGGGCCCTCCTGGGGACCGCGCTCTTCCTTTTCGGATTGTCGGCGGTGGTCTACTTCAGGACCCACGTGCGTGACCTCGCTTCACAAAATCGGAAGGAGTCGATCCTGGCCGGCGGGCTCTCGGCCCCGCTCCGGATCGAGACCGTGCCCGACGACGCGGAGATCACCGTGGGAGGCGACCGGATCGGGAGATCGGTTCCCCTGACGCTTCCCTTCGCTGCGCACGAAGTCCGCGTCTCCCGGGAATTCCACGAGCCGGTACATATCCGGCTGGAGCCGAGGACCCAGGAGGGCCGCCGCCTCTTCGCCGTCATCAACGTCCGCGAAAAGCCGCCCGCGCTCCTCGGGGTCGTCGAGGCCGACAAGCCCGGCCTGCTCGTGCGGGCGGAGCTGGCGCGGCAACGGGGATCGGTCCGGATCGCGACCGGGGACTTGAAGGATGCCGTGGTCTTTCTCGACGGGATGGCCGTCGGCGTCACCCCGTGGACCATGAAGGGCCTCGAGGCCGGTCCCCACCGGGTCCGCCTCTCCCGCGAGGGCTACCGCGACCAGGAATTCGACGTGATCGTCCGCGCCGACGAGCCGCTGGAGAAGAACGTCCAGCTCGTGGCCGCGGGAAAGTCGGCGGAGGGCATGGTCGGCGAATTCCACCTCGTGGAGATCGTCTCCCATCCCGCGGGCGCGACGGTGTTCCTCAACGAGGAGGACAAGGGGCCCGCGCCGGTGAAGCTGCGCCTCGCCACCGGCACGTACCGGCTCCGGCTCGAACTGAAGTACTACGGCGTGATGGAGCAACCGATCAAGGTCGAGAGCGGCCAGAACAACGGGTACACGCTGGCCCGGGTCCAGGGCACGGCCCACTTCGACAGCGAGCCGCGCGGCGCGCGCGTTCTCCTCGACGGCCAGGAGGTGGGCGTCACCCCGCTCGGGTATCGACTCGAGGGCGGACCGCACAGCGCGGAGCTCATCCTGGACGGCCATCACAGGGAAACGCTCCCGTTCGAAATCGTCAGCGGCGACCAGACCGTCGCGGTCAAGACGGCCCTCCGGAAAGTCCCCCCCGCGAAGCTCACGGTGACCTGCGACATCGCCGGCGCGGAGGTGCTGATCGACAGCGCGCCGTTGAAGGCGCAACCCGCGGTGCTCGAGTCGGGACGCCACCAGGTCCGCGTGCTCGGATTCGAGAAACTGGTGGAGCTCGACCCCGGGGAGGAGCGGACGCTCCAGTTCGGCCTGGCGGACCTCGGGATGGCGGAGGTTCCGGCCGGGGAATTCCTGTACGGCGTACCGGAGCCCCATTGGGTCCCCAAGCAGGCCCACCAGCGCCGGGAGCGCCTGCCCGCGTTCTACATCGACAAATGCGAGGTGACCAACGAGCGTTACCAGGTCTTCCTGGATTGGATCCGCCGCACGGGGGACCACTCGAAGTGCGACAAGGCCGAGGGACGCGGCAAGGACCACACTCCGACGTTCTGGAAGCGCACGGACAACCAGGACCTGCTCGACTCGGACAAGCCCGTCGTGGGCGTCGATTACTACGATGCCTTCGCCTACGCGGCGTGGGCGGGCAAGCGGCTGCCGACCGAGCTCGAATGGGAGAAGGCGGCGCGCGGGACGGACGGCCGAACCTACCCCTGGGGCGACGATTGGGCCCCGGACGAGAAGCGGCTGAACTGGGGCGATTCGCAGGCGTCCACCGACGGCTTCGAGAAGACCTCCCCCGTCGGGTTCTTCCCCGCCGGCGCGAGCCCGTACGGCTGCCTCGACATGTCCGGCAACGTCACCGAGTGGACGAGCGATTATTGGGACGAGAAGAGCGGCGCCAACCGGGTCGTAAAGGGCGGCTCGTTCCTCGAGAAACAGCTCTGCCGCCTGTGGGAACGCCTCCCCGAAGCCCCGAACAACTCCTCCCAGAAGTATCTTGGATTCCGCTGCGTCGTCCCCACGCCGAAGTAGCTCAGAAGTTCAACGTTCAAGGTTCAGGGGCCAACTACTGGTGCCTCCAGACTCTTGACTCACGTCCCCCTACGCGTAGGATTAAGTCGCTACCCTGTGGGGCCAAAGATACGCCGTTCGCGACGCAGAGGGGCGGCGCGGACGTATCCGCGGCGATCGCCCCCGGGGGGGAAGGAGGTGGTCCAGTAATGGATGGTGAAAGTACGCGTCGGAGGCTCTCCAGGTGAGGGCAGGCGTGCTCTCGCCTGCATGACCGCGGGGCGTCCCCAAGCAAGGCGCCGTCTGTACGCGGTGCGAGAGCCTGCGAAACTACGGCACACCGGGAGCCGGTTCCCTCGGGAACCGGCTCTTTTTTTTATGAGAACACGGTGCGGAGTATGAGCGACTTGACATCCGTTGGCTTGATCCGGTCCGCGGCGCCCACCGTGGATGTCGAGAGCAGCACCGGGCCCTCCTCCTCGCGCGACGGAGCCAGCCCGTGCGATCCCCGGACCAGCGACGCGTCCAGGGGAATGAGGTCCATCAGCGTGCGAAAGCCGAGTGCCTTCCTCAGGAGCTTCCACGCGATCTTCAGCCGCACGGCGCGGATGGCCGGATCGAGGAAGAGCTCCACGGGGTCGTACCCCGGCTTGCGATGGATGTCCACCGTCCGGGCGAAGTCGGGGGCGAGGCGGTCGTCGAGCCAGTAGTAATAGGTGAACCAGCGGTCCTTGGCGGCGAGCGCGACCAGTTCTCCCGAGCGCGGATGATCGATCCCGAGCTCCTTTTTTCCGGCCTCGTCGAGGACGCGCGCGACTCCCGGCGTGCGCTCGAGCAGCCCCTTCACTTCGGCCGCATCCCCGGGATCCCGCACGTAGACATGCGCCACCTGGTGGTCCGCCACGGCGAAGGCGCGCGACGCCCCGGGGTCGAGCAGCTCCCACCGGTCGAGCACCCGCTGGACCCTCAGGAATCCTCGTTCCCGGAGCTCGCGGTTCAAATGGACTGCACCGGACACTGGCGCCATCCCGTATTCCGACAGCGCGATGACCTCCGCGCCGATCGATCGAGCCGCCTCCGCGACGCGTCCCGCCTCGGCGTCGACTTCGCGGACCCGGGCGGAGATCTCCGGGTGTCCCGGGCCGAGTCGCTGCAGGTCGTAGTCGAGGTGGGGAAGGTAGACGAGGGTGAGCGTCGGCTTCTTGGACCGGATGACTTCCACGGCGGCGGAGGCGATCCACCGCGTCGCTTCGATCCCCGCCGCGGGGCCCCAGAAGTTGAAGAGCGGGAAGCGGCCGAGCCGGGTGTTGAGCGCCGTGCGGATGTCGGCAGGCTCGGCGTAAATGTCCGGAACCTTCTGCCCGTCCGCGAGGTAGGCCGGCCGGGGCGTGACCGCCCAGTCGGCACCGCAGTACAGGTTGAACCACCAGAAGAGCTGGGCGCAGGTGAAGCCGCGATCGCGCGCCCGGCCCGCCTGCCAGACCGTTTCACCGGAGACGAGCCGCGCCGACTGGCGCCAGAAGAGGATCTCGGACAGGTCGCGGAAGTACCAGCCGTTCGCGATGATGCCGTGGTCCCGCGGCGCGAGGCCGGTCAGGTAGGTGGCCTGGGCGGGACAGGTGACGGCCGGGAAGGGTGCGCCGAGGCTCGCCCGAAATCC
>DATHFI010000396.1:0-4318 GCA_035490275.1 Planctomycetota bacterium | reverse complement strand
GACCGTCCTGTCCAGGGCGTTCAGCGTCAGAAGGCTGATGCCCAGGATGGCCATGACCGCCAGGACGCTCAGCACGATGATCAACACCATGCCGCGCCGGCGACCGACCGCGTTCCGCAACGTGCTCATAAAGGCTCTCCTAATCTCCTGTCCGTCCACCCGATCAATCTTTGTAAACCTGGTTTTCGTGGTACGTCACCGTCCCCTTGATGTCCCCGTCCCCGCCCGCGGGAATGGGCCCCTTCCCCGACAGCTGGATCTTCAGGTTGATGTCCACCGAGTGGATCCGGCCGTTGGTCGTGTCAAACTCGATCATCGAATCGCCCGAGGCGGTGAACTCGATCTTCCCTTCCATGGGCCGCTGGCCCTTCTCCTCGTTCGCTTCCTTCACCGAGGCCGTGGCGCGGATGACCTTCAGGCGCCGCCCGTCCTTGGTCGTCTCCTTGACGAGCGTGTTCTTGAACTCGAGCGTGATCTTGTCGTGGAGCACCGGGACGGCGATCTTCTCCTGCGTCACCCAGGTGGTCTCCCCCGCCTTGAAGGGCCAGACCATCATGCCGCGCCGCATCACCAGGCGGTCGAGGTTCGGGTCCGACGGCGTGTACCGCCCCTCGGAATCCACCGAGTACTTCACGGGACTCTCGAGCGTGGACCAGATGAAATCGTTCATGACGCCCGGGGGGAAATCCTCGCGCTTCTTGCCCTTGTCCTTTTCCCGGTCCCAGGCCATCTTGAACTTGTCTTCGTTCCAGTTGCCGCTCGAGGAGATGCTCCGGACCCGCCGCTCCAGCGTTCCCGCGCCATCGGCGGAATTCACCTCGAGGACGACGTTCTCGAACACGCCGCTCACGTCCCAGGCGAGCGGATTGTCGATGCCCCCGGGCATGAAGGCGGGATCGGATCCCTTCAGCGAAATGTCGAGCGAGCTCTTCACTTCGTATTTGTGGACGTCGCCCTTCGTGAACTTGTAGGCGAGGCTCTGCGCGGGCTTTTCCTGCGCAAAGGCCGGAAGGGTGACGAGAACCGAGGAAACCACGAGGGCCGAAACGACTCGCAGAAGGGCCCGACGGACCTCAAAATGCACTTTCATGCTGCCTCCAGTACCGCAAACCCTGTGCCACCCAAGCCAATTTGTCTACGGATTATACAAATCGACGGACCCACGTGCCAAATCAATTGAGGGCTGCCGTAGTTCACCATAACTCACTGCCTACAAGACTGTTATGCAAATGACTCTTTCCGCCCGCCCCCTCCAGACTTCCAGGCCAAGATGAGCCTCCTCAGATTCGCTCCCCCGCCGATCCCGGATTCCGCGGACCCTGATACATTCGAGTTACGATGTTACCGCCAGGTAACAAACCGCGGTTGCGGAAACGACCACCCCGAACACAGCTAGTCGCGGAGCACCTGCTCTTCCTTATCGGTGCCATCGGCGCCGACATCCGTCACGAGATTCTCGAAAATGCCCTCGACATCCCAAGTCAGGGGAACGTCGTCGCCGCCCGGCAGGAAATCGGCATCCGACCCTTTCAAAGATACTTCAAGGTGGCTCTTCACCTCATAGGCGAGACTTTCACCGGCGGCAAATCGATAGCGGCCCGGGGCCGGCGTCCGCGCCGCGCACGCGCCGAGCATGAGTATGCACGCTGTCGCCATCATCGAAACTTGCGTCTTCATGATTGCTCACCGGTTCGCGAGGATCAGGCTCGTCTCTCGAAGCTCGAAGCCCAGCTGGGATCTGGAATCGGGAAACGGGGAGCTCTACATTCGACTCCGCTTGCGCTCTCGTGGTCCGAAAATTCTCGCGCAAGTTGTCGACCCTGTTTTCCCGGCGAAGCGCGCCATTCTTCTTGACTTGCGTTCCGGCCCGGATACATATGGTCGGCGTCCTCGGCGCGATCTACGGCGGGCCGTCGCGCCGCCGGGGAGGCGGAAGGGCTCCTGGTGGGCCCCCCGGGCTTCAAACCCGAGGTTCCGGTCACAAGCTGGAAGGTGGGTTCGATTGCCATGCGCCTCCGCCACTCCCCGTGTCCGGCGCCCGCCCGCGAGGTGACATGACCGAGCCCGTCGCCCCCCGCCCCGAGACCGGCGGCTTCAAGGAAGGCCTCGAGGACATCGTCGCGACCAGCTCCTCCATCTGCCTCGTCGACGGCATCAAGGGACGCCTCCTCTACCGCGGCTACGACATCGTCGAGCTCGCCGAGAAATCGGAGTTCTCCGAGGTCGCCTACCTGCTCTGGTACGGCCGGCTTCCCAGCCGGCCCGAATACGAGACGTTCCGCGCGCTCTTCCGCAATTCGATCGAGCTCCCCGAGGAGACCGTCGAGATCCTCCGGCTCATCCCCAAGGCCGCCACCCCGATGGAAGTCCTCCGCACCGCCGTGTCGTCGCTCGGCCACTGGGACCCGGACAGCGGCAACACGGCGTTCGACGCCAGCCTCCGCAAGGCGATCCGCCTGACGACGCGCATCGGGGCGATCATCACCGCCCACCAGAGCATCCGCGAGGGGCGCGACCCGATCCGACCCAAATCGGGCGAGAACGTCGCCTTCAACTTCCTCTACGGCCTGACCGGCAGGGAGCCCGACCCGGAATTCGTCCGCGCCCTCGACGTCTCCCTCATCCTCCACGCCGACCACGAGCTGAACGCCTCGACCTTCGCCGCGCGCGTCACCGCCGCCACGCTCTCCGACATGTACTCGTCGGTCACGAGCGGCATCGGCACGCTGAAGGGCCCGCTCCACGGCGGCGCGAACGAGCAGGTCATGCGGGTCCTCAAGGAAATCGGCGATCCGGCCCGGGCGGAGACGTACGTCCGGGACGCGCTCTCGCGAAAGGTGAAACTCCCCGGCTTCGGCCACCGCGTCTACCGCACCGAGGATCCGCGCGCCACCGTCCTGCGGCGCTGGTCGGAGCGCCTCGGCAAGCACGTCGGCGACTCGAAGTGGTACGAGATCTCGCGCGAAGTCGAGCGCGTCGTCCGCCAGAACACCAAGGTCTACCCGAACGTGGATTTCTACTCGGCCTCCACCTACCACGTCATGGGCATCCCGACGGAACTCTTCACCCCCCTCTTCGCCGTGAGCCGCATCGTGGGCTGGACCGCCCACATCCTCGAGCAGTGGAGCCACAACCGGCTCATCCGCCCCCGGGCCAACTACACCGGGCCCATCGACCTGGCGTACACGCCCATCGACCAGCGGGGTTGAAGTTCCGGCATCAAGAATCAAGCATCAAGCATCAGGGGTATCTGAATTCGCGTCTTATTCTCTCCCTGATGCCTGATGCTTCATGCCTGATGCCACTCGACGCCGTTGAATCCACGGCCTTCCTCCATTAGAATCCCCCGCCCGCTATGCCTGACATTCGCAACATCGCCATCATCGCCCACGTCGACCACGGGAAGACGACGCTCGTGGATTTCATGCTCCGCCAGACCGGCGCCTTCCGCTCGAACCAGGAGCTGACCGACTGCGTCATGGACTCGAACGACCTCGAGCGCGAGCGCGGCATCACCATCCTCGCCAAGAACACCTCCGTCCTCTACAAGGGCGTGAAGATCAACATCATCGACACCCCGGGGCACCAGGACTTCGGGGGCGAGGTCGAGCGCGTCCTGCGGATGGCGGACGGCGCCCTCCTCCTCGTCGACGCGGCCGACGGCCCCATGCCCCAGACCCGCTTCGTCCTGCGCAACGCCCTCGCGGCCGGCCTCCAGCCCGTCGTCGTCATCAACAAGCTCGACAAGCCCGAGGAGCGCCACCACCAGGTCCTCGAGGAGATCTTCTACCTCTTCATGGAACTCGAGGCGACCGACGAGCAGATGGACTTCCCCGTCGTCTACGCCATCGGGCGCGAGGGCCAGGCGAAGCTCCACCCCAAGGACGCCTGGTCCAACCTCGATCCGCTCTTCGAGACCATCGTGAAGCGCGTCCCCCCGCCGGGCGGCTCGCCCGAGGGAGACCTCCAGATCCGGGTGTGCAACATCGACTACAACGACTACGTGGGCCGGATGGCGATCGGGCGCATCGTACGGGGCACGGCCCGGAACGGAATGGCCGCCACGCTCATCAAGCGCGACGGACGCCGCATCCCGGGCCAGATCGCCGAGCTCCAGACCTTCGTCGCCTTGAAGCGAGAGAAGACCGACGAGGCCCCGGCCGGCGAGATCGTCTGCGTCGTCGGGCTCCCCGAGGTGGACATCGGCGACACGATCGCGGGGGGCGGCGAGCCCGAGGCGCTCCCCTACACGAAGATCGAGGAGCCCACGCTGGCGATGATGTTCATGGTGAACGATTCGCCCTTCGCGGGAACCGAG
>DATHFI010000395.1:0-4342 GCA_035490275.1 Planctomycetota bacterium | reverse complement strand
CGGCTGTGTCTCCTTCTTCATGCCCATCTTCCGTTTGTGCGTCACCCTGAGCACCCCCGGTTTCTCGAGGAGGACTGGCTCTTCGAGGCGATCACCGAGACGTACGTGCCGATCCTCGTCCTCTCGGAGCGGCTTCGGGATGAGGGGGTCCCGTTCCGCCTCGCCCTGACGCTCTCGCCGCCGCTCTGCGAGATGCTCGCCGATCCGATGCTGCAGGACCGCTTCGATGCCCACCTGGCGTCGCGGATGGAACTCGTCGAGCGCGAGCGCCACCGGGGAAGCCATCCCGCGGTCGTCGAAGTCTACCGCCGGCTCTTCCAGCAGGCGCACGACGTCTTCGAGCGCAGGAACGGCCGACGCCTGCTCGGCGCTTTCAGGTCGCTGCAGGACTCGGGCCACCTCGAGATCCTGACCTCCGGCGCGACGCACGGATTTCTGCCCAACATGGGCCGGCCCGAGGCGGTGAATGCCCAGGTCGCCGTCGCGGTGGAGAACTACAAGGGTCACTTCGGCCGCGCGCCACGGGGCATCTGGCTTCCGGAATGCGGCTACGCGCCAGGGATCGACAAAGCGCTCGCCAGGAACGGCCTCGAGTGGTTCGTCGTCGACAGCCACGGCCTGGTCAACGGCTCGCGCGTCCCCCGTCGCGGCCTGTACGCCCCGGTACGCACGCCGTCCGGCGTCGCCGTCTTCGCCCGCGACCGTGAAAGCTCGAAGCAGGTGTGGAGCGCGAAGGAGGGCTACCCGGGCGACGGCGTGTACCGCGAGTTCTACCGGGACCTCGGGTACGACGCGGACCACGAGTACATCAAGCCCTATCTCCACCCCGACGGCGTCCGGCGGAACGTCGGCCTCAAGTACCACCGGATCACGGGCGAGGTCCCGCTCCACCTCAAGGAGCCTTACGACCCCGGCGCGGCGGCGGCCAAGGCGGAGGAGCACGCCGAGAATTTCGTCTTCAACCGCGTCCAGCAGGCGCGGTGGCTGAAGGAGAAGCTCGGGGCCGTCCCGACGGTCCTGTCGCCCTACGACGCCGAGCTCTTCGGCCACTGGTGGTTCGAGGGCCCGAAATTCCTCGAGGCGGTCGCGCGCCGACTGGGGCGCCCGTCGTCCGATGTTGTTTTGATTTCACCCTCCGAGGTCCTTAAGATCGAGAACCGCCTCCAGACGCTGGAGCCCTCCTTCTCGACGTGGGGGGACCGGGGCTACGCCGAGGTCTGGCTGAACGGCGCGAACGACTGGATGATCCGCCACCAGCACCGCGCGGAGGACCGGATGGTCGAGCTGGCCCGCCGGCGCCCCGACGCCGCCGGCCTCGAGCGGCGCGCGCTGACCCAGGCCGCCCGCGAGCTCCTCCTCGCCCAGTCGAGCGACTGGGCCTTCCTCATCACCGTCGGCACCGCCTCCCCGTACGCCCACCGCCGGTTCCGGGAGCACGCGTCGCGCTTCCACCGCCTCGCCGACATGGTCGATCGCGGCGACGTGGTCGAGCGGGAGCTCCGCGAGATCGAGGAACGCGACACGATCTTCCAGGAGCTCGACTATCGAGTTTACGCCTGATGCGGCTCCTGATCCTCTCGCGCCGAAGGGCGCTTTACTCCACGCGCCGACTCGTCGAGGAGGCGGTGAAGGCGGGCCACGAGGCGTCGATCCTCGACCCGCTCAAGTGCGTCGTGGTGCTCGCGGGCGGCGTGTCGAAACTCCTCCACAACCGGAAGGAAGTCGAGGGCTTCGACGTCGTCATCCCCCGCGTCGGGACCTTCGCGACAGGCTACCTCCTCGCCGTCCTCCGCCAGCTCCACCTGATGGGCGTCCCGAGCGTGAACGACCACGGTCCAATCGCGCGGGCCCGCAACAAGCTCGGCTGCCTCCAGCTCCTCCAGGAACACGGCGTCCGGATCCCGGACACGCTCATCTCGCGCTACCCGCGCCACCTGAACAAGCTGATCGCGCTCCTCGGCGGCACGCCGCTCATCCTGAAACTTCTGCGCGGCACGCAGGGGACCGGCGTGGTCATCGCGGAGACGGCCGCTTCGGTCGAGTCGATGCTCGAGACGATCTGGAGCCTCGGCGAGGACATCATGCTCCAGCGCTTCATCGCGGAGTCGAAGGGGCGCGACGTCCGGGCGCTCGTCATCGACGGCAAGGTCCGGAGCGTGATGCGCCGCGTCGGCCGCGAGGGGGAGTTCCGCTCGAACATCCACCGGGGCGGCATGGGGGAAAAGGTGAAGCTCTCCGCGGACTATGAGCACGCGGCGGTGATGGCGACGGAAGCATGCGGCCTGAAGGTCGCGGGGGTGGACATCCTCGAGTCGGAGCAGGGCCCGATGGTGATCGAGGTGAACTCCTCGCCGGGATTCCAGGGCCTGGAGGAAGCAACCGGACAAAACGTGGCAAAAATGATCATCGATTACGCGGTAAAGATCGCGAAGAGAAAATGAGGGGTGGATGACAGATGACCGATGACAGATGACGCAGAGCGGTCATCCGTCATCGGTAATCGGTCATCCGTCATCGGGCCATGGTCGACACCAAGCGCCGCGACAACCCGCACGTCGCCACCCCGTTCGAACTCGGGGGGATCACGGTCATCCCCGGCGAGCGATCGGACATCCGGGTCAAGATCAGCGAGCTCTACACCGCGGTGCCCGTCACGGTGCCGCTCACGGTGGTGAACGGCGCGGCGCCCGGCCCCCGGCTCTTCGTCACGGCGGCGATCCACGGGAACGAGATCAACGGCATCGAGATCGTGCGGCGCATCCGCGCGGAAGTCGATCCGCAGATTCTTCGCGGGACGCTCCTCCTCGTCGCGATCGCGAACCCGATCGCCTTCATGAACCTGAGCCGCGACCTGCCCGACGGGCGCGATCTCAACCGGTTCTTTCCCGGCCGCGACCTGGGCTCGATGGCCTCCCACATCGCGGCGGCACTCTTCGACAAGGTGATCCGGCGGGCCGACTACGGGATCGACTTGCATACCGCGGCGGCGGGGCGGACGAATTTGCCCCACGTGCGGGCCGACATGAAGTTCCCGCAGGTGCGGCGCCTCGCGGCCGCGTTCGGTTGCGAGGTGGTCTTCGACATTGCGGGCGAGAAAGGGATGCTCCGGAACGCCGCGACGCGGCTGGGAATCCCGACGATCGTGTACGAGGCGGGGGAACCGCTGAAATTCCAGCTGGGTCCGATCGAGCAGGGCGTGACCGGGGTCAAGAACGTGATGAACGAGCTGGGGATGTACGAATTCCCGCGGGTTTCCCCCCACTTCCAGGTGAACGTGGACGACCACAAGTGGATCCGGGCGGAGAAGGGCGGGATCATGATGCTCCAGATCAAGCCCGGCGACCTGGTGGACAAGGGGGACGTGATCGCGATCAACACGAAGCCTTTCGGGGCCGAAGTGATGCGGCTCAAGGCTCCTCACGCGGGACTCGTCGTCGGAATCTCGACGATGCCCATGGTCATCCCCGGATCGGCGGTCTGTCATTTGGTGAAGCTTGGGAGTCGATTGAGGCCACTGAGAGCGATGTTGAAGAAAAAACCTCTTCGATTTGAATGAAGTCATGAGTCGTGAGTCGAGAGTCGTGAGTCGAAAACTGAAGTCTTGAGTCGACAGTCACGGGTCACGAGTAAGAATGGCGTGAGCGTATGGATCTGAACCGGACGGTGGTTGTCCTGCTCGCGGGCGGGAAGGGGCAGCGACTCGAGCCCCTGACGCGCGATCGCGCCAAGCCGGCGGTGCCGTTCGGCGGAATCTACCGCATAGTCGATTTCACGCTCTCGAACTGCCTGAACTCGATGTTGAAAAAGGTTCTCGTGCTCGTGCAGTACCGGTCGCGGTCGCTCAACGGCCACATCCGCGACGGGTGGTCGGTCAACTTCAACCCGGCGCTGGGCGAGTTCGTCGAGACGCTGCCCCCGCAGTACGTCACGGGCGAGCAGTGGTACCAGGGCACGGCGGACGCGGTGCACCAGAATCTCTTCGCGATAGAGGAGGAGCAGCCGGAGGCGGTGCTGATCCTCGCGGGCGATCACATTTACAAGATGGACTACCGCCACATGCTCCGCCTGCACGAGGATCGCGGGGCCGATCTCACGGTCGGCGCGGTCGAGGTGCCGCGGGCGGAGGCGTCGAACTTCGGGATCGTGCAGGTCGACGAGGCGGGCCGCATCGTGGGATTCCAGGAGAAACCGAGGGAGCCGCGGACGATTCCCGGCCAGCCCGAGATGTGCCTCGCCTCGATGGGGATCTACGTTTTCCGGCCCGAGGTGATGTCGCGGGTGCTGGCGGAGGACGCGCGCGATCCGAAGAGCTCGCACGATTTTGGGAAGGACATCATTCCGA
>DATHFI010000394.1:0-2173 GCA_035490275.1 Planctomycetota bacterium | reverse complement strand
GTCCACCTTCGGCGAGAAGCCCCCCACGCCCGCGAGGCCGACGTCCCCCATCCCGAGCACGTGGGCGAGCGGCATGCCGTGGACGTTGCCGCTGTTGGTCGATTCCGGCGTGTTCATGTCGCCGTGGGCGTCGAACCAGATGACCCCGACCTTCTTCTTCTTCTCGCGGAAGAATTTCGACGAGGCGGCGATCGATCCCATGGCGATCGAATGGTCCCCGCCGAGGATCACAGGGGTCCGCTCCTGCTTCATCGCCTTCAGGACCATCTCGCACACGTCCTCGCAGACGTCGCGGATGTCGTCGGCGTATTTCTTGTTCTTCTCGCCGATGTCGCACTCCTCGGGCAGCGGCACGTCCACGTCGCCGAAATCCTTCACGTCGATCCCGAGCGCGGCGATCCGGTCGGACAGGCCGGTCACGCGGATCGCGCTGGGGCCCATGTCGACCCCGCGGCGATTGGCGCCGAGATCGAGCGGCACTCCGATGATGGCGACCTTGCGGTTCATGATCTCATTTCAGCAGCAGCCGGACTTTGCGGACCGCGTCCTGGATGTCCTTCACCATGCGCTTGTCCGTCTCCTTGGGGAGGCGCTTCTCGAGCTCCTCGGGGAACTTGGAGTCCTTCAGGGCCCCCATCTTCGCGATCACCGCGCGACGGACGCGGAAGTTGGGGTCGTCGAGCAGCTCGACGAGCCGATTCCGCCCCTCGTGGTCCCATTTCTTCTTGAGCAGGTCGCCGAGCGTTTCCACCGCCCGGTGGCGGATCACGGGATGAACCCCGTATTCGGTCCCCCGCAGGCACGCGGTGATCGCCTCCGGATGATCGGCCGCGGCCATCCCGGCGAGAATCCCCGGATACACGACTTCATCGCCCAGGTACTTCGCGTACTGGCTGAAAATCTCCACGGGCTTCTTACACTTGCCCAGCGAGGTGGCGGCCGCCGCGCGGCACGCCGGACTCTCGTCCTTTTCGAAGATGTTCGCCAGGGCGTCGGCTGTCTCCTCCGCGTGATTCGCCAGGGCCTTGACCACGGCCACGCGCACCAAGGGGGCGGGCTGCTTCAGCGCCTCGACGAGCGCCTTTCGGGCCTCGGGCGATTTGATCTCCCCCAGCGACTCCGCCGCCGCGATCCGGACGCGGAACGATCCGTCGCGGGCGAGCGCGTTGGCCAGGGACGCGGTGCCCTCGGCTTTCCCCGACAGCTCCCGAGCCGCCCACCACCGCTGCCACGGCTGGTCGTCCCGCTCGAGCTGGCGATTAAGCTCCTCGGGCGTCCTTGCGAACTCGAGCGTCTTGAGAATCGAGCCGTCGCGGTCGAAGTCGATGATTTCCGGAGGGCCGTCGACGTCGAGCGTGAAGGTCTGCGTCCGCTCCTTGACCTCGATCCGGTGGGTCTTCCGTCCCTTGGCCGTTTCAATCTCGACGTCGACGGGGACTCGGAAGACCGGCTGCTCGGTGTGGAGATCTTTCCAGTTGAGCTTGCGGGCAGGCTGAGTCTGCTCGACCGTCAGGGTGACGCTCCCGGGGTTGGGCTCGTACTTCGCCGTCACCTTGAAGGCGGGATGACCCGCCTTGAACAGCCACTGGTCGAAGAACGGCTTGAGGTCCCGCTTCGACGTCTCCTCCATCGCGACCCGGAAATCGTCCGTCGTGACGTTTCCGGCGCGGTGCTTGGTGAGGTAATGATTGATGCCCTTCCACCAGAGGTCGTCCCCCAGCTCGGTCCGGAGCATGTGGAGGATCCACGCGCCCTTGGGATAGATGTGCGCGTCGAAGACGTCGTCGGGGAACGTGTAGTAATCGCACGCCGTCGGACGCATGTACTCGTCCTTGCATTCGGTGAAATACCACCCCGCGCCGCCCTCGAGGTCGGCGACGAGCGCCTCGCGTCCTCCGACGTTCTCCTGCCAGAGCGCCTCCATGTACGTCGCGAAGCCCTCGTTGAGCCAGGCGTGACCCCACGTTCGGCACGTCACGAGGTCGCCGAACCACTGGTGCGCAAGCTCGTGGGCGATGAGGCCCTCGGAATCGCGGTCCATCCAGCTCCGTTTCTTCACGACCGTGCCGGGATGGAGCGTCGTCGCCGATATGTTCTCCATGCCGCCCCAGATGAAGTCCTCGACCACGACCTGGGCGTACTTCGCGTAGGGATACGGAACGCCCGTCTTCTG
>DATHFI010000393.1:0-14349 GCA_035490275.1 Planctomycetota bacterium | reverse complement strand
ATCAGAATTCAGTAGCTGACAGCTGACTGCTGATTTCCACTGAAGTCTGATGTCCGAAGTCTGATAACTGTACAATGGGCCCCCTCATGGACGCCCCGCGCAAGCTCTGGATCGAGACCTACGGCTGCCAGATGAACGTGCTCGACAGCGAGCTCATCGCCGGCCGGATGCGGCGCGACGGGTATGAGCTCACCTCGGAGCGCGATGAAGCCGACGTTCTGCTCTTCAATACCTGCTCCGTGCGGGAGCACGCGGAAGAGCGCGCCGTCTCCAACGCCGGGACGCTCAAGCACCTGAAAAAGCGCCGGCCCGAGGTCGTCGTCGGCATCGTCGGGTGCGCCGCCCAGCGCCTGGGCGCCGATCTCTTCGACCGGCTGCCCCACGTCCAGCTCATCGTGGGCCCGCGCAAGTTCGGCGCGATCCCGCGACTCGTGGAGGAAATCCGCGCCACCGGGCTCCGCCGGATAGCCCTGGAGGACTGCGACGACGAGTTCATCGACGGCGCCGACGTCGATGCCGCGCGCGAAACCCCCTTCAAGGCTTACATCAAGGCGATGGAGGGGTGCGACCTCTCGTGCACGTTCTGCATCGTGCCTACGACTCGCGGGGCCGAGACGAGCCGCACCCCCGAGACTATCGTCGACGAGGTCCGAAGGCTCGCGGACTCGGGCGTCATCGAGATCACGCTCCTCGGGCAGACGATCGACTCCTACGGCAAGGGGCTCAAGCCGGCGATCGATCTCGGGGGCCTCCTCCGGCGCGTCCACGAGGTCCCCGGCATCCGCCGGATCCGGTTCATCACCTCGCACCCCTCGTTCATGCGCGAGCCGATCATCGAGGCGCTCCGCGAGCTTCCCAAGGCGTGCAAGTACGTCCACATGCCCGCGCAATCGGGTTCCGACGCCGTCCTGAAGCGGATGCGCCGGGGCTACACGGTGGCGCGCTACCTGTCGCTCGTCGACCGGCTCCGCGAGCGCGTGCCGGGAGTCGAGATCGCGGGTGACTTCATCGTGGGTTTCCCCGGAGAGACGCCCGACGATTTCGAATCGACCCTCGCCCTCAGCGCCCGGGTCCGTTTCCAGAACGCCTTCGTCTTCCAGTACTCGCCGCGACCCGGCACCGACGCCGCGGCAATGGTCGACGATGTTCCGCTCGAAGAAAAGGGCCGCCGCAACCGGGAACTGCTCGCTCTCCAGGAACGAATCAGCCGCGAGAAGAACGCGGAGCGCGTCGGTCAGCGGCTTGAGGCGCTGGTCGACGGCCCCAGCAAGAACAATCCGCGCCGCCAGGCGGGGCGGACCGACACGAACCAGATCGTCCACTTCGAGGCGGAGCGGGATCTGCGCGGCCGGTTCGTCGACGTCGAGATCACCTCCTCGACCGCGCTCACCCTCGCCGGCCGCCTGGTCTGACCATGAAGCGCGGGTCGGCCGACGAGCGATTCATGCGCCGCTGCTTTGAACTCGCCGGTCGCGGGCGCGGATCCGTCGAACCCAATCCCATGGTGGGCGCCGTCGTGGTTCGGGGCGGCCGCGCCGTCGCCGAGGGCTGGCACCGGCGGTTCGGCAGTCCACACGCCGAGGTCGATGCCCTCGACAAGGCGGGTTCCCGCGCGAAGGGCGCCACGCTGTACGTCAATCTCGAGCCCTGCTCTCATTTCGGAAAGACGCCGCCCTGCACCGGCCGCATCCTCGCGGCCGGCGTGCGCGAGGTGATCGCCGCCGTGCGCGATCCGAATCCCGCCGTCGACGGGCGGGGATTCTCGCTCTTGCGCCGACGCGGCGTGAAAGTCCGCACCGGCCCGCTCGAGGAGGAGGCGATCCGGCTCAACAGAGGATTCTTCAAGGCGCACCGGCGGGGACTTCCCTACGTGGGCGCCAAGTGGGCCATGACGCTCGACGGAAAAATCGCCACGCGGACGGGCGACTCGCGGTGGGTCTCCGGCGAAAAATCCCGGGCGTGGCTCCGCGAGGCGCGCGACGAATTCCAGGCGATCCTCGTCGGCGCCAATACCGCGTTGCGCGACGATCCCCGGCTGCGGGGGGGCAAGCGCCATCCGATCCGGATCATTCTTGATTCCAATGCCCGGCTGCCGCTCGAGGCGCAGGTTGTCCGGACGGCGAAGGAGCAGCGGACGATCGTCGTGGTCACGGAATCGGCTCCCCCCGCCAAGGTCCGGAAGCTGGAGCGGGCGGGCGTGCAGATCGTGCGGCTCGAGGCTCCCGACCTCCGGATCCTGTTCGAGGAGCTCGCGCGCTCGGGGATCCACTCGATCCTCGTCGAGGGGGGCGGGGAGGTCCATGCGAGCCTCTTCGAAGCGGGGCTGGCCGACGAGGTGATCGTCTTCGTCGCGCCCAAGATCATCGGGGGCCGGGACGCCGTTTCTCCCGTCGAGGGCGAAGGGCTGGCAAAAATGGCGGACGCTCTCGGGCTCACGGGCCTGGCCGTCGAACGTCGGGGCGAGGACATTCTCATCCGGGGCCGCGCGCGGGGGAGCCTGACGTGACGCCTCGCCTCCGCGCGGTCTTTTTCGACGCGGGCCACACCCTGCTGCACCCCTTTCCCTCGGTGGGGGAGCTCTACGCCCTGGAAGCGGAAGCGCTCGGAGTTCGTGTCGATCCCGGGATGCTCGGTTCCATTTTCAGCACGGTATTCGCCGAGAATGAGGCCGCCCTGGCGGCCGACTCGATGGGCGCGCGGGCGTCCGACGAGCAGGACGCGGCGATGTGGCGCGCGATCGTGATGCGAGTCCACGAGCGCACGCCCGAGCTGCGCGGCCTCGATGCCGAGGCGTGGTGTCACCGCCTGTACGTCCGCTTCGGCCGTTCCGATCAGTGGCGGCTTTATCCCGAGGTCGAGGGCGTCCTGAAGGATCTCCGCTCCCGCGGGCTGAAGCTCGGCGTCATCTCCAACTGGTCCACGCGGCTGCGCGACATCGCGCGCGCCACCGGGCTCGAACCCCTCGTCGATTTCATCGTGGCCTCGTCCGAGGCGGGCATGCGGAAACCCGATCCGCGCATCTTCCGGATCGCGCTCGACCGGGCGGGGGTCGCTCCCGACGAAGCGGTCCACGTGGGTGACCAGGTGGAGGATGACGTGCGCGGGGCCGCGCGGATGGGAATCAGGCCTGTCCTGATCTGGCGCAAACCCGGGAGTCCCGCGGGCGTCGACGCCGGGATGATCCTTCCGGATCTCGCGGGGCTGGCCGAGTCGCTTTTCAGGGAAGAATCTGCTTGAACCACTCCCAGATGGAGACGGAACGGGTGTCGGTTCTCCGGGGCAATTCGCCGGCGGTGGTGAGATAGTTCTGCAGGTCGTCCGCCATTTCCCCGGCCGTCGGATAGCGGTCCTTCTTGTCGCGGCCCATCGCGCGCCGGACGATGTAGTGGAGCTCCGGCGGCGCCGCGGGCGCGATCATTTCCAGCGGATCGGGCGCCTCCTTGACGAGGCGTTCCAGCACCTCGTCGGAGGTGCGCCCGAAATACGGACTGGTCCCGCTCACGAGTTCGTACAGCACCGCCCCGAGCGAGTAGATGTCGCTCAGATTATCCACGGCTTCCATGTCCCCCGAGGCCTGCTCGGGAGGCATGTAGTGGGGCGTGCCCATGACGACGCCGATCACGTAGGCGCTATCGCCGAGGTGGCGGAGCTTCGCGAGCCCGAAGTCCATGATGAAGGGCCGCCCGTCCTCCCGCTCGATGATGATGTTCGACGGCTTGATGTCCCGGTGGAAGACGCCCCGGTCGTGGGCGAACTGGACCGCGCGGGCGATGTCCCGCATGATCGCCGCCACCGCCTCCATCGTCAGCCGCCGCTGGTCCTTCGCGGACGGCTCCGGCCGGGGGGCCGGAAAGCCGGTGTACCCCGGGCCCACGAGGCGGGTCGTGTGGGTGGCGAGGCCGTCCCGCAGGATCCGGTCGAGCGTGGCGCCCTCGATGTACTTCATCGTGTAGTAGAAGTGGGTGTCCACGGTGCCGAAGTCGTAGATGGGGACGATGTTGGGGTGGATCAGCTCCGCGACCGCGCGGGTCTCGTTGTAGAACCGCTTGACGTCCTCGGCGTCGCCGTAGGGCGTCCGCACCCCGCTCGCGGTGTCGCTGTCGTGCGGGAGGAGTTTGAGCGCCACGAACCGGTTGATCTCCTTCTGCCACGCGCGGTAGACGATCCCCGCTCCGCCCCGGCCGATCTCGCGCTCCAGGATGTACCGGCCGAAATGATTCGCCGGATTCGCCGCCGCGCTGCGCACCTCGGCGGGGAGGTCGAGGTCGAATTCGCGCGAAGCCGTCTCGAGCGCCTCGTGCACCGACGCGGCCATTTTCGCGAAGAGGAAGGGCACTTCCGCGCCGCACTTGGAGCACGTGTAATTGTCCGTCCCCGCGGCCGTGGCGCTCCCGACCTCGACCCGCGCGCCGCACTCGGGGCAGGCGTACAGGAGCAGGTTCTGGAACTGGAGCGCCGTCTCCACCGAGTCCCGCTTGATGTATCCCCGCTTCACGAGGATCTCCCCGAGGCGGGGAAGAGGGACGATCCCCAGGTCGATGAGCCTTCCCTGGAGCCGCAGGGCCTCGTTCACCTGGAAATCGGTGGCCAGGCCGCGCTCGATCAGGATCTGGCCGAGCAGGGACCCCTTGGGGCCGGGGGCAACCGCGACGAGACGCCGCTGGAGTTCGAGAAGCTTGTCGAGGTCCGCCTGCTTGAGGTAGCCGCGGGCCACCATGATGCGGCCCAGCTTGCGGGCGGGATTGCGCTCCTGCGCCGTGAGGCAGTCGTAGAGCTGTTCGCGGGTCAGCAGGCTTTCGCGGACCGCGATCCGGCCCAGAAGCAAATCGCCTTTGTTGCTCGCACTCATCTTTGCGTGTGGGGGTTGCTCGCACCGCCTTCAGCTTTCAGCGGTCAGCTTTCAGCCGGCGGGGTGGAGAGGGTTACCTTAGCAGAAAAACACGCGGAGGGGGGTGCGGCCAGTTTCGAGTTTCAAAGCGCGGAATCACACGGATGGATTTGAGGAGCTGGGCTTGAGGCTCGAAACTTCGGAAAGCTGGGATGTGGAATCTGGATACTCGAAGCGAACCCAACCCCTACAGCCGTCCCACCGCCCCCGCGATCTCGTCGGCGTCCCCCTCGAGGAGCGTCCGGACGTCAAAGAGGATCCGGTCGCGCTGGACCCGGGCGAAGATGCAGGGGGTGTTCGCCCGGAGCGCCGCCGAAGAGGCGTCGAGCGAACCGCGGGCAGGCCGGACCGCCACGACTTTCGTCGGGAGCTTGTGGCCCGGGACCGACCCGCCGCCGACCTCGGAGGTGTCGTCGAGGATTTCCACGGAGATCCCGGGGAGGGGCTTGAGCTTCGCCGCCAGCTCGAGGGCGCGCCGTTCCAGTTCGTCCGCCGTCGCCCCGAGCATGGCCAGCGTCGGGAGTTCTTTCATCAGCCGGTCGCGGTCGAGGTAGAGCTTCAGCGTCGCCTCCAGGGCGGTGAGCGTGAGCTTGTCCACGCGCAAGGCCCGGAAGATGGGGTTCTTCCGGATCGTCCCCACCCATTTCGCGGAGCCGACGATGATGCCCGCCTGCGGTCCGCCGAGGAGCTTGTCCCCGCTGAAGGTGATCACGTCGGCGCCCGACTCCACGCTCTCGCGCACGCCGGGTTCGTCCTGGATCCCGAAGGGCGCGAGATCGGCCAGGGCGCCCGAACCCAGGTCGTCCATGACCGGCAGGTTGTGCTTCCGGCCGAGGGCGATCAGCTCCTCAAGCGTCGGCGCGGCCGTAAATCCGACGACGCGGAAGTTCGAGGTGTGGACGCGCAGCAGAAGCGCCGTGGCCGCCCCGATGCGCTTCTCGTAATCCGAGATGTACGTCTTGTTCGTCGTCCCGACTTCCACGAGGCGGCAGCCGCTCATCTGCATGACGTCCGGGATGCGGAAGGAACCGCCGATCTCGACGAGCTGTCCGCGGGAAACGATGACCTCCCGCCCCGCGGCGAGGGTAGCCAGCGCGATGAGCGTCGCGCCCGCGTTGTTGTTGACGACCGTCGCGGCCTCCGCCCCGGTGAGGCGGCGGATCAGCTCGACGACGTGGGTTTCGCGGATGGAGCGATCGCCGGTCGCGCGGTCGACTTCCAGCAGGGAGTATCCGCGCTGCTCGGAAGCGATGGCGTCGAGGGCCGCCTTGGGAAGAACCGCCCGGCCCAGGCCGGTGTGAAGAACCACGCCGGTGGCGTTGATGACGCGGCAGAGCTTCGGGGCGTTTCGCGCCTGGAGCCGTTGAAGTGCGGCCGCCAGGAGGTCGACGGGCTCCACCGAGGCGGCGCCGCCGGCCTTCATCCGGGCCCGAACCGCCTCCAGCTCCTCCCGCACCGCGTCGACGACGGGTTCGCGTCCGTGCTCCCGGACGAGCGCCTCTCCCGCGGGAGAGCCCGCGAGCTGATCCACCGAGGGGATCTTCCGCAGCCGGTCGTTCGCCTTGGGCGCGCCTTTAGGGGCCATAAGAGTTCCCAGTGTACCTCGGCTGATAGTTGAAATGCACTACAGCGCTATTCGAAAGGAGTCGGGAGTCATGAGTCTAGCGTCGAGAGTCGAAGTCCAAAGAGTCGCGCGTCTTCAGTCTCGCGTCCCGAGTCCGGACCAGCCGCGTGACTCGCCGACGGGCGAATCCCGACGACATCCCGACGCTTGACTCTCGACTCGGGACTGGCCGGTCATGTAAAACGGTCCGCAAGAAAGGGGACTACCATGAAAAGAACCGGTAGCGCGGTCTGGAAGGGCGGACTCAAGGACGGTTCGGGCACGGTTTCCACGGGCAGCGGGACGCTCAAGGAGACCCCGTATTCGTTCCGGGACCGCTTCGAGAACGGGACGGGGACGAATCCCGAGGAGCTGATCGCGGCGGCCCACGCCGCCTGTTTCTCGATGGCGCTCTCGGTGCAGCTGGGCACGGCCGGGATGACGGCGCAGAGCATCGCCACGAACGCATCGCTGACGATGGAGAAGCTCGAGGCGGGTTGGACGATCACGCAGATCCATCTCGACGTGACGGCGAAGATCCCCGGCGCCGACGCGGCGGCCTTCGAAAAGGCGGCTCAGAACGCCAAGGCGGGGTGCCCGGTGTCGCGCGCGCTCAACGCGAAGATCACGATGGAGGCGCGGCTGGCTTGAGGATCTCCGGAGGGGCCGCGGCGGGAATCTCGACCGGCTCCGGCTCGTCCGCCGTGTCCCCCAGTTCCGTGGGTCGATACCCCGGCTGCAGGGAGCGGCTCACTTCCTCGCGGTAGGCGCGGAGGATGCGCTCCTGGATGGCGGCGCGCGACTCGGCGTGGAGGGGATGCGCGATGTCCGCGTGGCGCCGCAGCTGGCCCGGCCGCTCCGGCGGCAGGCGGTTCCCGCACTCGTTGCAGAACTTGGCGCCGAGGTGATTCTTCATCCCGCACCCCGGGCAGCGCTCCCCGACCTTCCGCGACGGCATGGCGACGAACTCCCCGCGCGGCCCCTCGATGATCTTGATGTCGCGGACGATGAAGGCGTTGTCGAAGGTGACGCTGCAGTAGGCGCGGAGCTTGTCGGCCCGCCGGCCCGTGAGCTTGACGCGAACCTCGGTGACGTCCATCAAGCCCTCCCAACCGGCGCGATCGTCCGGACCCGGAAGACGCGCCCCTCGAGCCGCCGCGCGGCCCGGTCGGCCTCGGCCCGGGTCGCCGCCACCGCGTAGAAAGCGGATCCGCTCCCCGTCATGCGCGCCCCGGAAAGGCCCCGGGACCGCAGGGCGGCGGGAACCCGGCGCAACCCGGGATCCCAGGCGAACGCCGCCGGCTCGAGACGGTTGACGAGCGACCGCGCGATCCGGAGCGGGTTCCCCTCCGCCAGCACCTGCAGGAAATCTATGACCTTGGACGGGTCCGGCGTCAATGAATGTTTGAACTTTCGGAATATTTCCCCCGTCGGATTGGGCGTGCCGGGCCAGGCGAGGACGAGTTCGAGCGACGGCGCGCGCGCGAGCGGATAGACGCGCTCGCCCCGCCCCGTGCACAAGGCCGGGGTTCCGCGCGCGAAGAAGGCCGTGTCCGACCCCACCGACGCGAGGATGTTCTCCATCTCCGCGAGGGTGAGCCCGAGCGAAAGGCGGCGGTCGGCCGCTCGAAGAAGCCCGGCCGCGTCGCTGCTCCCCCCGCCGAGCCCCGCCTGGGACGGAATCCGTTTCGTGAGCCGGATCCGCAGCGGGGGGACCCGCCGCACGGCGCGCAGGGACCTCAGCGCTCGAAGGACGATGTTGTCCGGGCCGACCGGAGCGGCTCCCGCGGGATCGACTTCGAGAACGTCGCGACGGCGTGCGGGTTCGACGGAGATCGTGTCGCACAAGGTCACCGGGGCCATCACGGTGACGAGGTCGTGGTATCCGTCGGGGCGCCGGCCCAGCACGTCGAGATAGAGGTTGATCTTGGCCGGACAGTCGACCGAGTGGGGGCGGGCCACGTCAGATCAGGATGTTGTCGATGAGGCGCGCCTTGCCGATGCGCACGGCGGCGGCGATGAGTGTCTTGCCTTTGATCTCCTTCACCGGCTCGAGGGTGTCGGAGTTGACGACGGCGATGTAATCGATGCGCGCGCCCTTGACGCGAAGGATGACGCGCTTCATTTCCGAGGCCACCTTCACGGCGCCGCTCTCGCCCGAGCCGATCAGTTCCTCCGCGCGCTGGAGGGCGCGGTAGAGGCAGATCGCGTCCTTGCGCTGCTTGGGGCCCAGGTAGATGTTCCGCGAGCTCATCGCCAGCCCGTCCTCTTCGCGCACGGTCGGAAGGACCCGGACGTCCACGTCGAGGTTCAGGTCGGTCGCCATCCGCCGGATGAGCAGGTACTGCTGGAAATCCTTCTGCCCGAAGAAAGCCACGTCCGGCTTGACGATGTTGAACAGCTTGGCGACGACGCTCATGACGCCGCGGAAATGGTCGGGCCGGAATTCGCCGCAGAGCTTCGTGGGCAGGTCGTTCTGGTCGATGTAGGTGGCGAAACCCTTGGGGTACATCTCGGCGACCGAGGGGGCGAGGAGGACCTCAACCCGTTCGCTCTCGGCCATCCGCAGGTCCTTGGCCATCTGCCGGGGGTAGCGGTCATAGTCCTCGCCCGCGGCGAACTGGAGCGGGTTGACGAAGATACTCACCACGACGGCGTCGGTTTCCTTCTTCGCCTGGCGCATCAGGCTCAGGTGTCCCAGGTGGAAGGCGCCCATCGTCGGGACGAAGCCGATCGTCTCGCCGCGCTTCCGGACCGCCTCGACGAAGCTCCGGACGTCCTTGATGGTCTCCACGAGGCGGATCACTCGTCCTTCCTTTCCGCCTCGCGCAGCAGACCGCGAACGGTCCGGCCCGTTCCGGGGACCTTCCGTCCCGGGCAGAGTTCGGCGAGCGGCCCGAGCACGAACCGGCGTTCCGCCATCCGGGGGTGGGGAAGGGTGAGCGCCTTCGTCGAAAGCGACCGATCGCCCCAGAGGAGCAGGTCGAGGTCGATCGTGCGCGGCCCCCATTTTTCGCGGCGCACCCGGCCGAGGGCGCGTTCCACGTCGAGGAGGCGGCGCAGGAAGGGAAGCGGCTCGAGCCGGGTCTCGACTTCGGCGACGGCGTTGAGGAACCGGGGCTGGTCCGTCTTTCCGACGGGATCGGTCTCGATGATGCGGGAGCGCTTGCGGACGCGGACTCCGTCGATGCGGTCGAGCCTCCTCAGCGCCTCGCGGATCCGGCCGCGGCGGTCGCCGAGGTTCGAGCCCAGGCCGACGTAGGCGAGAGCCATCAGAAGAGCGAGTCCTCCACCGGGGGCTCGGGGGCTCCCCCGGGGCCCGGCGCGGGGCGCCTCAGCAGCCGCCCGCGGATCCAGAGCGCCGGACCGATGATCGCGTAGCCCATGAATCCGAGGAAGAGGGCGAACTCGTGGAAGATCACGGCGAGCAGGCCCACCACGACGATCTCGACGAAGGTTACGAACGGGCGGGGGCCCCGCAGCACCTTGTTCAGGAGGTGCGGATAGGGGACGCGGGAGACCATCAGGAGGCCCAGCATGAAGATGATCATGGGAAGGCCCGCGTTCAGGATCGAGTTGAGCGAGTCCGTGACGTGCCATTTGTTTTCGATGGCGGCCCACGGGATGACGATGGTGGCCACCACTCCCGCCGCCGCGGGGGTGGGCAGGCCGGTGAACTCCCTGTGGTACTTCTCGTCCGTGCCCGTCTCGACGTTGAACCGCGCCAGCCGCGTCGCCGCGAAGCAGAGGTAGAACGCGGAGACGACGAGGACCACGCGGTACCCGAATGGGCCGTCGTGGCAGAGGCCGTAGGTGAGGAACGCGGGCACGACGCCGAACGTGAGGAAGTCGCAGAGGGAATCGAGCTGGGTGCCGAAGCTCGACGCGGTCCGGGTCATCCGCGCGACCTTCCCGTCGAGCGCGTCGAAGATCATCGCCAGGAGGATGAGGAGCGCCGCCCGCTCGAAGTGGAGCTGGCGGTCGGCGCCGGGGACCCAGGCCTGCGCGATGGAGATCATCGCGAAGAAGCCGCAGACGGCGTTTCCGAGCGTGATGAGCGTCGGCAGGATCGCCACGGTCCGCACGCGGCGGCGCCGCAGGCGGAAGAGGGGCCTCGGTCCTGGCCTAGCGGGTTCGAGCAATGACGGTTTCTCCTCCCTTGACGCGGTCTCCGACCTTCACCATTACTTCGGCCAGAGACCGGCTCGGGACGTACAGTTCCGTGCGCGAACCGAACTTGATCATCCCCACGCGCTGGCCCTTCTCGAGGACGTCGTTCTCCCGGCAGGCGCAGACGATGCGGCGCGCGATCGCGCCCGAAATCTGGCGCACGAGGACGCGGTCGCCGGCCGGCGCGCGCTCGATGAGGATGTCGTTCCGCTCGTTCCGGCGCGCGCAGTCCGGATGGCGCGCGTCGAGATAATCCCCCGGCGTGTACTTCGTGGATTTGACGACGCCCGCGCACGGGGTGCGGTTCACGTGCACGTCGAAGACGGAGAGGAAGATGCCGACGCGAACCGAGGGCTCCGGCAGGTGCTCGCCCGCCGGGAAATCGGCGATGTCCGTGACGCGCCCGTCCGCGGGCGCCACGAGCGTCTCCGGCCCGACGGGAACCCGGCGGGTCGGATCGCGAAAGAAGGACAGAGTGAACACCAGGGCCGCGAGGGGAATCAACGCCGCCGCGGGATGGAGCTGCCATAGTCCGGCCGCCAGCGCGGTCCAGAAGAGGGAGAACAGGGCGATTTCCTTGCGGCCGTAGGCGGTCAGGAGAAGGATCATAATCAAGGCGCCGGAGGCGCCGGACCGATATAAGAACGGGCCGAGGCATCCGGAACGACCTGTTTAGTTAGCCCTTCCGGGACCGCACCTGTCAAGAGGGGGGCCCGGCGCATGAAGTGCGAGGTTCAAAGTGCAAAGTTCAAAGTCGGGAGGACACGACACGAGAGATCCGGTGCCATTCGGTACAAGCTCTCGTAAGGCGGGTGCTATTCGCGAAGCCCTGCCAGGACTCCCGTGCAGTGTCGCGAGACTCATGACTTTGGACAGGCTCGGGACCTTGGACCGACTCAGGAAATTGGACACTGAACCGGGGACGCGGCCCGGCGTTGCGGGTCCGGCCAGGGAAGCCTAGAATGACCATGGAAACCGCGCCAACCCCGGGGACGCCGCTCGGCGGATGGATGTGGGGGATCCTGTCGGCCGCCCTCGCGGTCGCGTTGGTTCTGAAGGCGGTGGAAGCCCACGGCCGGAACGCGGTCCTTCACACGAAACTGGTAGGGGCCCAGGCGGAGCTGGACCGTCTCCGGACCGACAAGAAACGGATGCGGGACGAGCTGAAGGCCCTGAACGACGATCCGGCGTACATCGACGCAATCCTGAAGCGGCGGGCGGCGGGCGGGCCCGAGGCGCCGGTCGTAGAGCACTAGGCCCCGGCCGAAGGCCGGGGGCCGGGGGAGAGAGAGGCGGTCGTGAATTTGGAACCCATCCTCTCGCGCGACGAGATCGAAACCCTCCTTTCCGCGATCCGCTCTCCTGACGCCCCGAGCCCGTCGATCCTGCCTTGGGATTTCCGCCGTCCCCGCCGGCTCCGGTCCGGCGATCTCGATCGTCTTCGCGATCTCCACAGGCCCCGGGTCGAAGCGGTCACGCGTGTTCTCGAATCGTGGCTCCACGCGCCGGTCCAAGTCCGGCTCCTGAAGCCCGTGGAAACAACGGCCGCCGAGTACCTCGAGGGGCGGCCCGACGGGACGCTCTTCGCGCGTGCCGGAGATATGCTCCTGGACCCCTCTCCGGCGGTGGCGTTCGCACTCGTCGAAAGAGCGCTCGGGGCCGGTCGCGTTTCGCGGCCGCCCGATCGTCCGTTGCGCGATCTCGAGGCGGAACTCATTTCGCCGGTCCTTGTCGGACTCCTCGACGCCCTCGCCCCCGTGTGGACACCGGAGCCGCCGATCGGACTCAAGTGGGCGCCCCGGGAGACGCTCTATCGGGAAGTGTGGCCGGAGGGTTCGATGGCGGTGGTGGGCGTCGAAATCCTCTCGGAGGGCCTGATGGGCGATGTCTGGATCGCCGTTCCCGTGGGGCGCTTCGAGCCGATGGTCGGCCGCGTCCGACCGGGGGATTCAAATCCCTCCCCGGGAGTCGACATCGAGGTCACGGCCCGATTCCCGCTCGGGACGCTCCGCATCGCCGATCTTCGCGGCCTCGCGACCGGAGATCTGCTGGTCTGGGGAGGCGATCCCGTTCCGGGGATCACGCTCGAAGTCGGCCGCACGCCCCGGTTCGAGGGCCGGCCGGGGCTTCTGAACGGGCGTCTCGCGGTGGAGGTGACGCGGCCGGCGGGACCGGAGCGCGCGCCGTCGCCGTTGGAGCGGCGTTCGGGCGGAGCCGGGCCGGCCGGGACACCGGAAGTTCCGGTGGAGATCCGCGCGGTCCTGGCGGAGCGATCCATCGGGTTGGGAGCCCTGGCGGGTCTTCGTCCCGGGGCCGTGATTGAATTCGCGCGTTCCGCGGACGAGCCCGTCGAGCTGAGGCTGGGGAACCGGACGGTCGGGCAGGGGTCCGCCGTCCGGGCCGGGGACCGCCTCGCCGTCCGTGTGGAATAATTTGCGGCTTCCAATTTCCCGGCACTATAATCGCGCCCCTCGCACACGGAAGGGCCGCCCATGACGCTTCGCGAACTCGTCGAGAAGATGTGCTCGGCGGAATCCTGGACCTCCGCGCCCTCCACGGACGGGTGGGAGATCGTGATTCCGCAGCCGAAGGGGCGCAAGCAGACGGTCGTCGCGACGTCGTTCAAGGACGGTTCGGACCCGATGGTGCGTTACACGTCCGTGATCGGTGACGCGAGTTCGGTGGACGACCAGCGGGCGCGGACGGCGCTGGAACTGAACGCGCGCCTGCCCCACGGGTGCCTGGCGCTCGCCGACGGAAACCTGGTCGTCACGGAGACCCGGCCGCTGAAGACGACGACGCCCGAGACGTCGGCGCAGGCGGTGAAATATCTCGCGAAGCAGGCAGACACGTACGAACGGCTGATCTACTCATCCGACAAGCATTAATCAAGCTCCCCGCTTCCAGTTCCCAGTTCCCAGCCCCCGAAGTTTCAAGCGTCAAGCCAGACATGGAATCCCAGGCGCAATCGCGAATGCGAGACCAAATCCGGGTGAGAAGATCGGCGGGGCTTGAAGCTCGAAGCTCGGAGCTTGAAGCTGAGTTCTAGTCGGGAATGGGCGTCGAAACCCTCTTCGGCTCATCGGTCCTGGTTTCGGCCGGTTTCTCGGCGGGTTTCGTGCCCGGGGCGGGGGGGCCCGCCGGCGTGATCCGCTTCAGGAAGGTCGACACGGTCAGCGAGAGCTCGCGGATCGGGGTCCCCGACCTTCCTTCGGACGCCGCGCCGGCCCGGAGCTGGATGTTCTCGCCGATCAGCAGGCGCCGGTCGGTCTCGAGGTGATTCAGGAAGTTCAGCAGCTGGAAGAAACCTCCGGTGGCCTTGAACTCGTACCGGGCCCGGAAGATCTCCTTGGGCATCGGGACCTCGCCCGAGCCGCCCCGGGCCTTGTACTTGTGGTCCGCGATCTGGACCCGGCACTTCTTCCGGAGCTGGTCGATGAGGTTGGCGTACTGGTCGTTCTCGTTGTCGTCGAACGCGGGGATCTGCTGGAGGATCTCGTCCCTCTTCTCCGTGAGGATCTTCGCCTCCTCCTCCAGCGCCTTGATCTTGGACTTCTTCTGCTGGGCTTCGGCGACCTGGGTGTTCACCGCGGTCAGCTGCTGTTCCAGGTCGTCGAGGGTCACGAACCGCATGAAATAGAGCGCGATCCCGCCGCCGACGATGATGACCCCCATGACGACGAGCAGG
>DATHFI010000392.1:0-2159 GCA_035490275.1 Planctomycetota bacterium | reverse complement strand
GTGGCGGAAGTAGTCGACGAACTGGTCCGCGATGTCCAGCGAGACCTTGAGCTGCGCCTCCTCCGTGGAGGCGCCGAGGTGCGGCGTCAATGTCACGGCGTCGAGGGCGAGCAGCGGGTGGTCCTTCGCGGGCGGCTCGGTCTCGAAAACGTCGAGGGCGGCCCCGGCGATCTCGCGGTTCTTCAAGGCCTCCGCGAGCGCCTTCTCGTCGACGACGCCCCCCCGCGAGCTGTTCACGATCCGCGCCGACTTCTTCATCTTCCGGAATTCCGCGGCCCCGAAGAGCCCCCGGGTTTTCTCCGTGAGGGGCAGGTGGAGCGTGATGAAGTCCGCCTCACCGAGGAGCCGGTCGAACTCGAGCAGTTCCACGCCGAGGACTTCCGCCCGCTCGCGGACGAGGAGGGGATCGTAGGCGACGACGCGCATCCCGAAGGCCCGCGCGTACCGCGCCACCTGGCTTCCGACCTTGCCGAGGCCGACGATCCCGATCGTTTTGCCCTCGAGCTCCACCCCCACGTTCGCGGAGCGCTCCCACTTCCCCGCCCGCGTCGAGGCGTCCCCCCGGGCGACGTGGCGCGCGTTGGCGAGGAGGAGGGCGAAGGCGTGCTCGGCGGCGGAGGTGACGTTGCCGAGGGGCGCGTTCATGACGATCACCCCGCGGCGGCTCGCGGCTTCGACGTCGATGTTGTCGACGCCGATCCCCGCGCGCCCGATGAGCTTGAGCCGCGTCCCGGCCTCGATGATGTCCCGCGTGACCCGGACGGCGCTGCGGACGACGAGCCCCTCGTAGCCGCCGATCGCGGCCTTGAGATCGTCGGGCTTCATCTTCCCCCGGGAGTCGACCTCGAGTCCCCCGGCGCGGAGGGCGCGGGCGCACTCCTCCGCCACATCGTCGGCGATCAGGACCCGCGCCATGTCACTTGCCGGCGCGTTCGAGGTACTCGCCGCTCCGGGTGTCGACGCGGATGATCTCCCCCTCCGCGATGAACGGGGGAACTTGGACGACCGCGCCCGTCTCCAGCTTCGCGGGCTTGTAGACGTTCGTGACCGTCGCCCCCTTGAGCTGGGGCTCCGTCTGGACGACCTTCAGGTCGACGGCCGGGGGCAGCTCGATCTCCAGCGCGCTCCCGTCGAGGAAATGGATCTTGACGGGGAGGTTCTCCTTCAGCCACTGCGCGTCTTCGCCCAGGAGTTCCTTGTGCAGCTCGATCTGCTCGTAGTTTTCCAGGTTCATGAAGACGTAGTTCGCGCCGCTCTGGTAGAGGTACTCGAAGTCGTGGACCTCGGTGTGAACGAGCTCCAGCTTGTCCCCCGAGGAGAACCGCTGCTCTCTGGACGAGCCCGTCTGCAGGTTTCGCATCTTGATCTGGATGATCGCGCGCCAGTTCCCGGGCGTGATGTGATCGACGTTGATGACGGTCCAGACCGAGTTCTCCCACCGGATCACGTGACCCTTGCGAATTTCCGTAGCTTGTAATTCAGACATTGGGCCGTTTTCCTATTCACGTTTCGGGGGACGGGGATTCTAGCGTCGAACAGGAGCGCGGACAAGGCAGACTTCAGACATCAGACCTCAGACTTCGGAAAGACGACGATGTCGACCGTCTTCAGCTGTTTCCTGCCGGCCTCAGGTCTTTCCGGCTGACCGCTGTGAACTGCCGACTCTAGACCAAACTGAAGTCTGAAGTCGGAGGTCTGAAGTCTGCCCCTAGATCCGTTCGGGCTCTTCGTACACCCACACGTGATCCACGTGGGTCCAGGCGGCGAGCTCCTCGGGCTTGAAGAAGATGGGGATCTCGCGCGCGGCCGATTCCTTCGAATCCGAGGCGTGGATCAGGTTGAAGCCCTTGGACGAGCCGTAGTCTCCCCGGATCGTGCCGGGGGCGGCCTGATATCCGAACGTCGCGCCCAGGAGGGTGCGCACAACTTCGATCGTGTACGCGCCTTCCAGGACCATGGCGACGACCGGGGAGGAGATCACGAACTTCACGAGCGATTCATAGAAGGGCCGGCCCTTGTGGACCGAGTAGAGGTTCTCGGCCGTGGCCCGGTCGACGCGCAGGAGCTTGAGCCCCGCGATGCGGAGCCCCTTTTCCTCGAAGCGCTGGAGGATTCTCCCGACGAGGCGACGCTGGACGCCGTCGGGCTTGATCATGCAG
>DATHFI010000391.1:0-2259 GCA_035490275.1 Planctomycetota bacterium | reverse complement strand
GTACGTGACCCGGCCGAGGAAGACCGCGACCACCATGTGCTTCTCGAAGTTGACCTCGGGGGCGCGTTCGCGCTTCCCCGCGTGGCGCTGCCAGAGCGTGGTCCATGCGTCGGCATCGGTGATCCGGTGGTATTCCGCCTTGTCGATGAGCGAGTTCTCGCCGGTCCAAGTGCGGTGGACCGTCAGGACTTCAGTCGCGGCAACGGGATCCTGCGCCAGCGCGGCCAACACCATCAGGGCCAATCTCACGAACGGTCCTCCTTGGCTGCCGTCATAATATACATCGGCCGGCCCGCAAGAGAAACGCCGGCACATCTTCTTTGAACGCCCGGGAGGTCATGGTGCGCGCATCATTCCTTCTCGCCCTCCTGGCGCTCTCATCGGGCCAGGAACCCGCGGCCGATCGCAAGGACCTGCACGGCGATCCCCTGCCCCCGGGCGCGTTGGCGCGAATGGGGACCGCCCGATTCCGCCACGACAGCCTCACGATGTCACTCGCGTATTCCAAAGATGGAACGCGCCTGCTGTCCGGTGGATACGACCACACCCTGCGCATCTGGGACGTCGCGACAGGGCGCCAGATCGCCCTGTTCACCGGCCACAAGGACACCGTCACATCGGCCGTCTTTTCACCTTCGGAGGAACAGATCATCTCCAGGAGCCGCGACGGCACGGTTCGCCTGTGGACCATCAAGGACGGTTCCCATCGAATTCTGGCGTCGGACGAACCGGGCGTGATCAGCTGCGCGGCGCTCTCCGCAGATGGGAGCCTGGCGGCCTGCGGGAGGGGCGAAGGCCGAGTCCAAGTCCTCGAGGTTTCCACAGGTGCAGCTCGGAAAGAGTTCATGGCGCACGAGGAGAGGACTTCGGCGCTGCTCTTCAGCGGAGACGGTAAAACGCTCATCACCGCCGGGAGCGACGGCATGATCGCGGGGTGGTATCCCTCCAGCGGCGAGGAGCAGTGGAGGAACCGCGCTCACTCCGGTTCGATAACCTTCCTCGCGCGGTCGCCAAACGGGCGGACGATCGCATCCGCGAGCGAAGACAAGTCCGTGACGGTATTCGAAGCGGCCACGGGGAATATCGAATTCAAGCTGGAAAGTCTCGCGCAACCGGTCTCGTGCCTGGCGTATTCCTCCGACGGGCTGGTGCTGGCCGGGGTGAATTGGGGAGGGACAGTGACCTTATGGGACCTGGCACTGAGAAAAGAGCGCTGGAAGACCGAAGCGCATGCGGGCTATACGATCGCCTTCCACCCCGGGTCCAAGACTATCGCCACGGGCGGAAGCATCATGCAATTCATCGACGTCGAGTCCGGGAAGCGCCTCCCACCGCTCGAAGGTCATGAAGAGTGGATCGAATTCCTCCAATATGCGCCGGACGGGAAGCGGCTCTTGTCGTCATCGCGCGACGGCTCGGTCCGCATCTGGGAAGCGGCGACGGGAAAGCCCCTTCATCGTTTCGACGCCAAGGTCGCCTGGGGACAGTCCGCGGCCTTGTCGCCGGATGGCAATGTGGCCGTCTCCTGCGGGCGGGACGACAAGATCAGGCTCTGGGACACCCGTACGGGCTTGATGACCCGCGAATTCCCCTTGGCGATGAACCAACGATGCAGCGGTATCGCCTTCTCGCCGGATGGAGAGCGTCTTCTGTTCTCCGGAACCGACCTGCTTTCGATCGATCCCGTCGCCGGGAAAGCCGTCAAGCAGGCCCGGGAGATGACCGACCGCGGGACGGTCAATACCGCCTTCGGACTCGCCCTCACTTCCGACGGCCGGACGATGGCCACGGGCCACTACGACAAGACCCTGCGGATCTGGAACGGAGAGACGTTCACCGCAACCCGGACGATCCTCGGCCACTTGGGTGGACAAGGGATATGCGGATTCAGCCTGGCGTTCACTCCCGATGGGCGCCTCCTGGCCGCCGCCGACGGAGACGAAAGGGTGATCCGGCTTTGGGAAGCCGCCAGCGGAAAACAGCTCATGAGCTTTGAAGGGCATGAGAATCCTTGTCCTTCCATTGCCCTCTCCCCGGACGGGATGTGGCTCGCCTCGGGAAGTCTCGACGGAACCGCCAGGATCTGGGAGCTGTCGACGGGCAAGGAACTGCTCCGCCTCCTCGATGACAAGATCTGGAAGTGGGTGGGATCGGTCGCGTTCTCTCCTGACGGCCTCCAGCTGGCCACGGGTCTGAACGGCACGATCCTGACCTGGAGCCTGAGGCCGACGGGTCCGAAATCGAAAGGCACGCCGGATG
>DATHFI010000390.1:0-2277 GCA_035490275.1 Planctomycetota bacterium | reverse complement strand
CGACGAGCGTGAAGTTCCCCGCTCGAGCGACCTTGCCCCAGGCGCGATAGATCTCCCCCTCCTTGAAGTCCGTCGCGGGCGGCAGGTCGGGAAAGCCCCCCAGGATCCCGGACCACCCGTCGAAATCGTCTTTCGACATCTCCTCCGCGCCGAACGCGGCCTTGCGGGCCTGCGTGATGAATCGCGCCGCCTCCTTGTCCGCGTCGGAAAGCCAGGCGCAGAAAGCCGCCCCCTCGGCCGCCGCGACGAGGTCTTTTTCCTTCAGTTCGACCGTGACCTCCGCCAGCACCTTGGCGCGGATCTTCCCCCGCTCCTCGGGGTCCAGCTTTTCCACCGCGGTCCTGAGCTGACTCAAGATGGCCGGCAGCCGTTTCGAGAAGGGATCGAGCGCCGTCCCGGCGCGGGCCGCCCGGTGGCAGTCGAACCACGCCTTCTGGGTCAGGCCGTTCTCGGCGCGGGTGAGGAGTTCCCCCGCGCGCAGCTGGCGCTCCAGCTGGTAGGCCTCGTCCGCGGGGCCGGCCTTCTCGAGTCCCGCGTCGAGCCGCAGTTTCCGCTGGACGATCCGGTAGGACTCCCGGTCCTTCAGGGGCGCGCCCGGATTCTTGCGAGCCTCCGCCTCCTCCCGCTTGCGGAGGTCGTACTCGGCGACCTCTTCGAGCCGCTCCTTCTCCGTGTACTGGACGCGCGCGGTGAAGGGCTCGGACCCCACCTGGCTGGAGGCGGTCGGGAAGATGAAACTGTTCTCGTCCTGGGACCACTTCCGGACGGAATAATTGAGTCTCGCGTCCCACCCGGTGAAAGTGACCTCGACGAGGATCCCGCGCGAATTGCCGGGCCGCCGGACGACGATCGTCAGGACGAGCCGGTTCGCGTCGGTCGCGGTGGAGAGCGCCTTGTGGATCTGGGTGGAGTCCCGCGCCTTCGAGATCGTCGCGGGCTTCTTCATGTCCGTGTCGCCGACCTGCTGGACGCGCCAGTCGTTGGCGGCGACGAGCCAGAGCTCCCAGCCCTGGGGCACGAGGTTGAGCTTCGCGAACTTCGAGCCCCGCTTCGCCTCGATGGGGAGTCCGAAGACGTACCGCTCCTTCGGGATGAGGACGGGCTTCTTGAATTCCTGGGCGGACGCCGGGACCGGCAGGAGCAGGAGCAGGAGTGCCGCGGCGCGGGATGTCATGGCGGGCGCCCCTCCGTGCGGGCAAGGGCCGGTCAGGCGCGGTGCCTGACCGGCCGTCCACCCCGCTCGATCAGCAAGGCCTACTTGAGATGCTTCGCAAGCAGCTTGTTCATCTCGAACATGCTGACCTGCTTCTTGCCGCCGAAGACCGCCCCGAGCTTGGCGTCGGAGTTGATCATGCGACGGTTGGTCTTGTCCTGAAGGCCGTTCTTCTTGATGTAGACCCACATCTTCTTGACGACCTCCGAGCGCGGGAGCGGCTTGGCGCCGACGACTTCCGAAAGCTGCGCGGACGGGGTCAGCGGCTTCATGAACGCGGAATTTACCTTCTTCGCCATCGGCTCTCTCCTGGAAGGGAGTTTGGGGTGCGCCCCGGGGACACCCCGAGGCTGAAAGCGCTCAACAACCTACTCGGAACCCCCCTCGGGCGCAAACCATATTGAAGCTCCCAGCTTCGAGCTTTCGGCTTCCAGCCCCCTCGACGGAATCACCCGGAATGGGTGCGGCATCCGCCAACAAATTCCGTCTGGATTGAAGCTCGAAGCTTGAACCTCGAAGCTCCGGAATGGTAGCGTCGGGGCGATGCGGCGGCTCACCCCGGTCCTGCTCCTCCTCGGCTCGTGCGTCGTCCCGCCGCGCGCCCCCGTCGGTCCCGGTCCGGAGGTCATCACCGCCGTCGAGGGAATGTACGACGACCTCAGCTCCCGCCGGTGGGACGCGCTCGAGGCTCATTTCCTCCCCGAGGCCGCTCTCGTTTTCGCGACGCCCTCCGGCCCCCGGCGCATGACCCCGGCGAAGTTCATCGAGATGGTCCGCAAGAACGTCGAGGGCAAGGAGATCTTCGAGGAGCGGATGACGGCGGGCTCGGTCCGCGCCCACGGCGACATGGCCACCGTCTGGTCGAGCTTCGAGGGCCGCGAGGGGAACGGCGCCGACATCCGGACCTGGTCCGGCGTGGACGCCTTCACGCTGGTGAAGGTCGAGGGCCGGTGGAGAGTCGCCCTGATCGCGGTGTCGCAGGATCCCCCGCCTCCCGTCCGTTGACTCCGCGGCGTAACGTCCGTTCTCTCCCGGGCGGCGTTCTCATCCGGACTTGTGCGAAA
>DATHFI010000389.1:0-6951 GCA_035490275.1 Planctomycetota bacterium | reverse complement strand
GTCCTGGTCTCCTGCAAGGACGGCGTGGTGGCGCTTGATGGGACCGTCACGGACGAGTCGGACAAAGCCGAGGCGGAGCGCATGGCCCGGCGCGTCGCGAGCGTCCGCGAGGTGCGGTCCAATCTCCGCGTCCGGGTCCGGTCGCGTTGACCCCCCGGACCTCGTCTGTTATAAGAGCGGAAATGGACCGTCCGTTCGCCCCGATTCCTGAAATCCTGGACGAGCTCCGGGCGGGCCGCGCCATCATCCTCGTCGACGACGAGAACCGGGAGAACGAGGGGGACCTCGTCCAGGCCGCCGAAATGGTCACGCCCGAGTCCATCAACTTCATGCGCCTTCACACGGGGGGCGTCATCTGCCTCGCGATGGTCAACGCGCGAGCGGAGCGGCTGGGCTTGCCCCCGATGGTCAGCGAAAACACATCGGCGCGGGGGACGCCTTATACGGTCTCCATCGACGCCCGCGCCGGCATCGACACCGGGATTTCGAGCGCCGACAGGGCTCGCACGATCCTGACGGCGGCCCACGACCAGTGCCGGCCGGACGACCTCGTGCGTCCCGGCCACGTTTTCCCCCTGCGCGCGCGCGACGGCGGCGTCCTGGTCCGCTCGGGCCACACGGAGGGGGCGGTCGATCTCTGCAGACTCGCGGGCCTGCGACCCATGGGCGTCCTTTCGGAGATCATGAATCCCGACGGGACGATGGCCCGGCTCCCCCAGCTCGCGGAGTTTTCCGCGAAGCACGGCCTGAAAATGACGAGCATCGCCGACCTCATCTCCTGGCGGCGCCAGCAGGAAAAGTTGATCGAGCGCGTGGTGAAGGTGAACCTGCCGACGGAGTTCGGGACGTTCACCCTGCATTGCTACCGGTCCCTCATCGACGAGTACCTCCATCTCGCCCTCTGTGCCGGCGGCGTGGGAGAGGAGGCGAACGGCAAGACCGTCGTCCAGGAGGAGCCGGTGCTCGTCCGCGTCCACAGCGAATGCCTTACCGGCGACATCTTCCACTCGAAACGGTGCGACTGCGGCGGCCAGCTCCAGGGAGCGCTCCACCAGATCGCCCGGTCGAAAGGGGTCCTCCTGTACATCCGCCAGGAGGGCCGCGGCATCGGCCTGATCAACAAGCTCCGCGCCTACGCCCTGCAGGAGCAGGGGATGGACACCGTCGACGCGAACGCGAAGATCGGGCTTCCGGCGGACCTGCGCGAATACGGCATCGGCGCGCAGATCCTCCTCGATCTCGGCATCCGGCGCATGCGCCTCATGACGAACAACCCGAAGAAGATCATCTCGATCCGGGGGTACGGGCTCGAGGTCGTCGAGCGCGTGCCGATCGAGCTTCCCCCGACGAGCGAAAACGCCGACTACCTGAGGACGAAGCGCGACAAGCTCGGCCATCTCTTCGATCGGATCGACGACGCCATCGGGGGCACATGATGGCTCCGGTCCGGATCGGCTCCTTCGAGATCGGCGCCGGCCGCCCCCTCTTTCTGATCGGCGGGCCCGATGTCCTCGAAGGCGGGGCCCATGCCCTGCGACACGCCCAGGCCATCGCCCAGATCTGCGCGAGCCTCGGGGTCTCGTACATTTTCAAGAGCTCCTACGACAAGGCCAACCGGACTTCGGGTGAATCGTTCCGCGGACCCGGGCTCCGCGCGGGATTGAAGATCCTGAAGAACGTCCGCGATCGCGCCGGGGTGCCGGTCCTGACCGACGTCCATTCGCCGGAGGAGGCCCGCGCCGCAGCCCGCGCGGTGGATGTGCTGCAGATTCCGGCATTCCTTTCCCGGCAGACGGACCTGATCGTCGCGGCGGCGAAGACGGGCCGGCCCCTGCACCTCAAGAAGGGCCAGTTCCTCGCGCCCTGGGACATGAAGCAGGTCGTGGCGAAGGCGGTCCGCGCGGGGAACCGGAAGCTGATCCTTGCGGAGCGCGGGACGACCTTCGGCTACAACAATCTGGTCGTCGACATGCGGTCGATCGCCCACCTGAAATCGCTGGGATATCCCGTGGTCATCGACGCGGGCCACGGCGTGCAGTCTCCCGGCGGCGGGAAGGGCGGCGCGGCCTCGAGCGGAGACCGGTCGATGATACCGGTCCTCGCGCGCGCCGGTGTGGCCGCGGGCGCCGACGGGCTCTTCCTCGAAATCCACGAGGACCCCGCCCGCGCCCCCTGTGACGGCCCGAATTCCGTCAAACTCGCCGACCTCGAGCGGCTCCTGCGCCAGGTCGTCGCGATCCGGTCCGCCATCGACGGGGCCTGATTCATTTCGCCGACTTCGCGCAGCGGAATCCGACGGTCGCCTCCCGCGTATCGACGGGGATTTCCTCCTCCGGCTTCCGGACGCATTGCGCCCAAGGCGCCTTCCAGTGGCCGCCGAAGACGACCCCGAGCCGCGGTCCGGACGTCGATTCCGTGGAAGTCCACTCCGCGACGTTGCCCGCCAGGTGAAGCGCCCCGCAGGCGCTGAGGTCGCGACCTCCATCGGCGTCCCCGGGCCCGATGTCGAGGGCGGCCGGGGCGCAGATGATGTCCTCCGCGCCGAGGCGCTCGACCCCGGCGGACGCGGCCCGGAACTCCTCCACCGTCGGCAGGCGTTTCCCGGCCCACGCGGCGTAGGCGGCCGCGTCCTCACGGCTCACGAACGTCACCGGCCGCTTCTCGCGACCCCGGGTCGGCCGGCCGTTGCGCCAGATTGGCGGAGGCCGCCTTCCCGTCGCCGCGACGAATTCCGAGTACTCCGCGGCCGTCACTTCGCATCGGTCAACCCACGACTCTCCGGCCCGGACCATTCGGGGAGGAGAACCTTCCTCCCGGGCTCCGCCCGCGAGGAAGGACCCCGCCGCCGCCGTCGTCGCAAGCACCACGGCGAGAGGGACCAATCGACGTCGCGGGGGAGTGGCCGTCCGCGCGACCGACGCGAGCGCTGCCGCGAGATCCAGCGCCGAGGGGTACCTGTCCGCGGGATTTTTCCGAAGGCACCGGAGGCAGATGGCCTCGAGCCGCGGATCGGCTCCGGCCGCCAGCGATCGCGGAGCAGGCGGCTCCACGTGCAGCACCTGCGCCGACAGCTCGACGAACGAAGTCGCGTCGAACGGAGGTCTCCCGGTCAGGACGAAGTAGAGAACGGCGCCGAGCGCGTAAACGTCCGTGCGCGCGTCGGCCTTGTGGGCCATCCCGGCGATCTGCTCCGGAGCCATGTAGGCGGGCGTCCCCAGGAGCTCGCCGGCGGTCGTGAGCTGGGTGGCTCGGCGCTGGTCTCGCGCGATCCCGAAGTCGGTCACCATCGGCTCGCCGTCGTCGCGCACGAGGATGTTCGTGGGCTTCAGGTCCCGGTGGATGACGCCCCGCTCGTGGGCGTGATGGACGGCGCGCGCGACTTTCTCGAGAAGCGGGGCCGGCGGCGGGGATCCGGCGCCGGCGGCGAGCGGCCGTCCCTCGATGAGAGGCATCGTGTAATAGAATCGCCCCTCCGATTCGCCCGCGTCGAGGACCGGCACGATGTTCGGATGTCGGAGCCGCGCCGCCATCTGCGCCTCGCGGCGGAATCGCACCGTGGCTCCGGCGCCCGATTCGTCCTCCCGCAGCATCTTGAGAGCGACCTCGGGGCCTCCATCCTGGGGACGGGCGCGGAAAACTCGGCTGCTGGCTCCCCGCGCGATCTCCGAGAGGAGTTCGTACGGCCCGAAGGCCCGCGGATACCCGGTCATCGGCGCCGCCCCGGCGGAACCCGGGGGCGGCCCCGAGGACCGGAGTCCTCGGCCGCGGGGCGGCGGAATCCCTCAGCTCAGATGGGCCAGGAGGAACCGCACCAGGTACAGCTTGGCCACGGCGCTCACGACGAAGGTGAGGGCGAGGGCTTGCTGCAACCAGCGGGCCGCCTTCTTCTCGTCCATCATGGCGAACTCCTCGCAATCCCCGCCGGCGGGGGATCGCATGATTGCTTCCCCCCCGACCGGCCTGGATGCGGGGAGCCGGGTTCGAGCCGCCCGGGCGGCACCCGACGCCTGAAGCGCCGGGGGCGCACCTCACGGAGAGATGCGACCTGAAAAAGTGCCGTCCGGTCGATTGACTGTCAGTGAGCGGGCCGTTCCGACCGGTGTGCCCGCCGCGGCTGAAAAGCCGCAAAGAAATCCGCGGGAATTGCGGCTCCTGGCCCCGGCGGCGCACGCCGTGACATGAGGCGCATGTCGGCGGCGCTCGGCGCGGCGTTCTTCGTGCTGGCGGCGCGGGCTCCCGCCCCCGAGCCGCCGACGCTCCGCCTTTTCTTCACGCTCGACACCCCCGACCTCGCCCGCGTGATCCGCGAGGCGCGAAAGGCCGCCGGTGCGGACCGGTTCAGGCCCGTCTTCCTCCTCGACCAATGGCCGCGCGCGCCGTTCGAACCCGCTCCAGAGTTCCTGGAAGCCGTGGCCGAATTGGGCCAGGACATTCCGGTGATCGATGTGGAAGGACTCGACCTCGCGCGTCGGTTCGGCGTGCGGTCGACACCGTGCGTCGTCCGAACCGGGAAGCGGGCGCACCGGGCATCAGGCACCCGCATCGACTGGAAGGAGTTGATCGCATGCGACTGATCTCCCTGTTCGTAGCACTGGCCGCGTCGGCCGCTCCGGCGGAGCGCCGTTTCTTTTCGAGGGATGTGGACTTCTGGAATCGCGCCGCGAAATCCTCGCAGGGCGGAGTCTGGCTCGGCGAAACGCCGCCCCCGCCGGGCCCGGCCAGGGATCTGCTCGAGGTCCCGACCGCGGAAAACGCCCGGCGGTACCTCGAGTGGCAGCGCGGCCGGCTCGCGCGGCTCCATCGCGCCCTCGAGGCCCTTGAAGTCGCCGCCTCCGAGGAAGATCGGGACAACAGCTTCCTTCTTTTCACGCGCGATGATTGCCCGTACTCGAGGGCGCAAGTTTCCCTGCTTCGAGACCTGCCGGTTACAGTCCTCCGGGTCGGAGAATCCCCCGCCCTGTGGTCCCGATACGGCGTGACGGCGACGCCGACGCTCGTCGTGCGAGGCCGGGTCTTCCGTGGATTGACCGATCGGGCGCTTGTCGAGCGCGCCTGGCGCGGAGGAGACCGGCCATGATTGCCGCGATCCTGTTCCTCCTGATTCCGCCCCAGGACGCCTTGCAACGGGCGGGGGGCGAGATTCTTCCCGTCAAGTCGACCGTGGGCCGCGACCGGATCGACCTCCGGCTCGGCCCCGCCCTGGAAACCGACCGGTGCACGATCCTTCCGAGCAAGGCGTCGGTGGATTTCAAGATCGCCCCGGACTTCGCCTGCGGACGCTTCGACCTGGCCGCGGGGTACCGTTCCCTTTTCACCAAGAGTCTCCGCGAGGAGATGCTCGGGGCGCTGATCGAGAGCGCCAAGGCGGAGCTCGCGAGCTCGGCCATGGTCCTCGCCTGCCAGATGTCGCCGACCCTCTGCGACGCGATGAAGCACTACAAGCTCGTCGCGAACGACGTCCTGGCCCTCCAGCTGAACCAATGCCGCGCGATCGAGGCCGCCTCGTCCGGCGTCACCGACGGCATGCGCGCCCGGGCGATCAAGCAGTGCCTGGCCGAGCTCCAGGCCAAGGGTATTTCGCTGGACGAGGCCATGCGCCAGTGCCAGCTGGCACGCGACCTGCGCGGGCTGGCCGGCGGCCGCGTCGAGGAGATCGACCTGGTCAAGGAAGTGTCGAAGGTCCTCGGGCTTCGCGCGGAATCGGAGAGCCTCCTCGGCGAAGTCGCCGGGGGCGCGAAGTGGCGCGACGAGGGAGTGAACGGATCGGTGAAAGTGCGCCCGGTGGCCGCGCTCTTCGAACGCGTGCGCCGCGGTTTCGAGGAGGGATGGATGAAGGCGATTCAAGACCCCTCCCATGCGACGGACGCGACGCTCGTGCCTCCGGGATCCCCTCCCGCGACCGCCTTCGAAGTCCAGCGCGTCGCGCTGCTTCCCCCGTCGGACCGCCGGATCGTGGTCGCCTCGCTCGCCTCCGCGTTCGCCCTGCAGGAAACGGCCCGACGCATGGGAGAGGCGCAGGCGGCCCTCGAGTCGGCCGCCGCGATCGCGACCGACCCCGCCCTCGAGGGCCGGCTCCGGGCCGAGGTGGAACGGCTCGACGCCGAATTCCGACGCCTGCGGGAGGAGTACGACCTTTCCGAACTCGTCGCCCGGGCGCGCCTCCGATCGGAGGCGGAAGTCCGCGCGGCCGAAGCCGAGCGGTTCCGGCGCGCGACCGAGCCGTGGCGACGCGAGGCGGCGAACGCCGGGTCGGCCCGGGCGGCCGCCCCGTGGGGATCGGGATGCCCCGTGGAGCGCAAGCAATGAAGAGATTCTGGTTGATTCTGCCGCTCGCCGCGGCCTGCGCTCCCCGACCCGCGCCTCCGCCGCCCGTTCCGTCGCCACCGACCCAGTGGATTCACGCCGAAGTGGATGCCGGGCGCCTCGATTTCACCGCCGGAGACGCGGCCGTCTCTCCGCGCGAACGCGTCCTGGTCCTGGCTCCGGCCCCGGCGTCCCCGAGCGGACGGCGCGCTCCCCCGGCGATCCGGATGCCGGGACAGGTCGGCGTCGGGGAAATCATCCGCATCGGAATCCGGGTCCCACGAGGCCAAGAGAATGAAGTGAGGAAGTTCCGCATCCTGTGCGGGCGGCCCGGCTTGCGTCTTCTCGACGGGGACCTGGTCGTCACGGTCGGCCGGAAAGGGACGGAGCGCCGTGCCGTGGCCGACTCCGCGGGACCCGTCACCTTCGACCTGGAGGAAGTGGGCGATTGATGGCGGCGGGCGCGCGCGCTACTATCGACAGCCCATGGACCGCCGCCAATTCCTGTCGATGGCCATCATGGCCGGGATCGGGGTCCTGGCCGCCCTCGTGGCGGTGATCGCCACCCGCCACTCGGACGCTCCGCCGGCCGTCTCGTCCTCCGCGGAGGCGGTCCGGATCGCCGCCGATATCATCCGGATCCGGATC
>DATHFI010000388.1:0-8169 GCA_035490275.1 Planctomycetota bacterium | reverse complement strand
GACAAGGAGGCGGCCGCGAAGGTCGCCGCCGATCTCGTGGAGTACGCGCAGGGCCGGGCCAGGGCCGCCCGCGATTTCCACGTCCTTGGCGATTACCGCAAGCTGATCCGCGTCGCCTACCAGCTCTCCCCGGAAGCGCCGGGCGTCGCCGCCGCCCACGTGCGCATCAAGAGCGGCCTTCTCCCGGAGCCCCCGAAGAAGGAAGTCGCACGCGCCGATCTCATGCCGGCCCTTGTGGCGCTCGCCAAGACGCCCGCGGAAGGGAAGGGGCGGGACGACCGCCTCGCCGCCCGGTACCTCTACGCCGTCGGGACCCTGATCGACCCGCAGGACGAAACCTGCATGGTCCAGTCCGATGCGCTCCAGAAGAAGTGGGGATTCGTCATCGCCTGGGACAAGATCCTCGCCGTCTACCGCCGCGTCGTCCCCGACGGCCACACGGCCGCAATCAACGGCCTCATGGTCATGACCGCCTCCGGCACCACGCAGGTCGGCGCGGTCTCCCGCATCCTGCTCACCTACCGCGCCACCGGGGTCGCGGTGCTCGACGTCCGGTTCGTGAGGGAGGGCGGAAGCATGATGCAGGTGGCCGGCGAGGAGGCCGTCCGCTACTGGGGCCGGATCCAGAGGAACGTCCCCCTTCCCGGCGGGACCCTCGAGATCAGCTTCGAGGACAAGTTCAGCAAGAAGGACGGGCCGTCCGCGGGCGCGGCCTACGCCATCCTCATGCGGTCGTTCTCCGATCCCTTCCAGATCGATCCCGCCTTCGCGATGACGGGCGACATCTCGGTCGAGGGGCGCATCCTGCAGGTCGGCGGCGTCTACGCGAAGATCCGGGGCGCCGCGGCGGGCCAATGCACCCGCGTCGGCATCCCCCTCCTGAACGAGGCCGAGCTGACCGATTCCCTCGTCCTGAACGGCCCCTCGACGCTGACGGAAATCGAGGTCTTCGGGATGGAGACGATCGAGGACGCCGTCGCGCTCGCGCGCACGGACAAGGACGACCGCCTCCAGAAGGCCGCGGCGGCCTTCGCCGGCCTGCGACCCCTCGTGGAGAAGAAGGTGAAGACGAGCGACAAGGCCGCGACGGCCGAGATCCAGAAGATCACGGACGCCGTGCTCGCGCTCGCTCCGCGCCACCTCTCGGCGAAGCTGATCGACGCGTGGAACAATATGCGGCTCCCGGCCACCCTGTCGCTCGGCGGATCGCTCGAGGAGTCCCAGGTCGTCTTCCGCAAGTACCTCGTCACCATCAGCACCAAGGAGACCCCCGACCTCGCCGACATCGCCAACGAGTCGAAGCCGACGAACATCAGCAACACGCTCCGGGCGCTGAGGGAGCTGAAGCCCAAGCTCCACCCGGACGCCCAGAAATCGTCGGCGAAGCTGGAGGACCTGTGCACGACGATCCAGAGATTCATCCAGGCGCGGCCGGGCCTGGAGGAGAAGGAGAAGGGGATCGAGACTTTCAAGAAGAAGATCGAAGATCTCAAGCTGAAAATCGAGCGGGCGAAGGCGGAGAACAAACCGGTCGATGAGGTCAACCGACTGGTGAAGCGGCACAACCAGGCCGTCGAAGACCAAAAGCAGGCGGTCGACGCCTACAACAAGTCCGTGACGGAACGGAATCAAACCCTACAGCGGGTCGTCGAACTGCACAACGAGTACATCGCCATCCTCCGGACCCTGACGCAGGACCCGAAGCTGCTGGAAAAGCTGATCCAAGGAAAATAAATCTTCCGATTATCCGCTCTGGCTCGAATCTCAAAACTTCAGAATCTGGAATCTGGAATCAGGAATCTGGAATCTCCCCGGCCCCAATTAGCTCCTTCCTAGCCGAACACCAACTCATTCCTAACGGACGGGAATCATCCTTCCGCCTGGTCATTACGACCGGGTTCAGGTTCTCGGGTCCTTCAAACTCACATGAGGAGGTGTCAGGTGCTTCGCAAACTGGTGATGGCCTTCGCCCTTTCCGCCGCCGTGGCGCCGATGGCCGGCGCTCCGGTGACCGGTCCGAGCAGTTCGCAGTCTCCCTACATCGTTCCCGTGGCCGCGGGGGTCGAGTTCACGTCCATCCTGACCGTCGGTGACCAGGTCCGGAAGAACCACACGGCCGCCGATACGTATCGCATGGTCGGCATCCCCGATGGTCTCGGCGCCTTCGACAACGGCGACGGCACGATCACCGTGTTGATGAACCACGAGCTGCGCAGCAACGTGGGCGTCACCCGGGCGCACGGCGCGATCGGCGCGTTCGTCTCCCGCTGGCAGATACGCAAGAGCGATCTCCGGGTCCTCAACGGAGAGGACCTCATGAAGAACTTCAGGGCGTGGAACGCGGCCAGCGAGACCTGGGTCGACGGCAACGGCACCGCCTTCAGCCGGTTCTGCTCGGCCGACCTTGCTTCCCCGAACGCGTACTTCAACAGCGCCAGCGACAAGGGGTTTACCGGCGGCCGCATCTACATGGACGGGGAAGAGGACGATGCCGCCGGCCGCGCCGTCGCGCACATTGTCGGCGGTCCCCAGGACGGGACGAGCTACGAGCTTCCGAAATTCGGCCGGCACGCGTGGGAGAATCTCCTCGCGAGCCCGTTCCGGCAGGACAAGACGATCGTCGTCGCCACCGAGGACGGCGGTCTGAACAAGGTCTTCGTCTATGTCGGCGACAAGCAGGAGGAGGGGAACCCCGTCGAGCAGGCCGGATTGAACAACGGCACGAGGTACGAGGTGAGCATTGCCGGGTACACCAACGACGATCCCGCGACCGGCTTCCAGAGCGCCGCCTTCAGCCTGGTCACGTCGGGCGGCACCTCCCTGGCCCGCCCCGAGGACGGCGCGTGGGACACCATCGACCGGAACCGCTTCTACTTCGTGACGACGGCGAGCATCACCGGCAACACCCGGCTGTGGCGCCTGACCTTCAGCGACATCCGCCACCCGGAACTCGGCGGCACCGTGGAAGTCCTCGTGAACGGCAACACGGTGGCCGATCCGCAGATCAAGATGATGGACAACATCACGGTGGACCAGGACGGCAACGTCTATATGCAGGAGGACGTCGGTAACAACGTCCGCCTCGGCCAGATCTGGAGGTACAGCCCGAAGTCCGGGACCGTGACCGACCTGGCCCAGCATGACTCGACCCGCTTCATCACCGGGGCGAGCGCCGACATCGACGGGACCAGCACCAAGCAGTCCGACGAGGAGTCCTCGGGCATCATCGACGTCACCCATCTCTTCAACGGGGTGAGCGGCTATGACACCAAGGACTACTGTTATTTCCTGCTCGATGTCCAGGCGCACTACACGGACATCAGCGGCACCGCGCTGGCCGCGGAACTGGTCGAAGGCGGCCAGCTTCTCCTGATGAGGGTTCCGGCGGTCAAGCACGGCAACGACAAAAACGCGGACGAAAGCCAGAACGAGATCGACCCGTAGTTCGAGGCCTTAAGGAAACGGCCCGGAGGGGCCCGGCGTCAAGCCGGGTCCCTCCGGAGTGGTGTGTCAGTTTCGAGTTTCCAGATCCCAGATCCCAGTTTTCGGAATTTTCCAGATTCAAGTTCCATAGCTTGAATTCACACGGATTGCACTCGGATGGGCTCCGCGCCTCCGGCTTGCGACTCGGAACTTCAGAAACTGGGATCTGGGATCAGGGATCTGGAAACTGAGCCACCACCCCCTCCGGGCGCCCCATCCGCGTCCTCTCAAGGGAATCCCCCTCCCGTGCCGATGGATTACGGGGAGGCGCGGCCATCAACACATTTTCGGAAGGCTGGTCGGGGAGCGAGTCCTCGCCCAGCTCCATCCAGTCGACGTTATGGTCCGTCATCCTGCGGGCGCGGAATCCCAAGGACCCCCACCGGATCGCCGCCCTCGTGCAGCTGTGCTCGCAGTACTCGATGGCTCTCTACGCCTATGTGAGAGGAAAAGGGGTGCCGCCGGCGGAGGCCCGGGACGCCGTACAGGGGTTCTTCAACCATGTCCTGGATGGGAGGCTGACCAATGGGGCGGGCCCCGTCTGGGAGCGGCTCCGGAGCTTCCTGCTCAGGTCCTTCGAGAATTTCCTGGATATCACCCGCTCCCGGTTTCTGGATATCAGGCGCCAATCCATGGGGGCGGCGGCCCCTCTTGATTTCTCGGCCGCGGAAACGTGGTACCAATCCGAGCCCGCGAGGGAAGAGCACCCTGAACGGACTTTCAACCGGGCCTGGGCGCGGGCCATCCTCGTGCAGTGTCACGCCGAATTGAAAAGGGAACTGGCCGCCGGCCACGGCGCCCTCACGGCCGACCTGATCGCCGCCGAGGTGTCGCCCGTGGAGAATCGGCCCTTCAACAACCAGCTGGCCACGCAGCTGGATCTCTCGGTGTCCGAGGTCCTCCAGGTCCTGCGCGACTCCCGCCGGCGGCTTCGCGAGCTCATCCAGATCACCCTTCGGGAAACCGTCTCCGCGTCGACCGACGTCGAAGTGGAATTCTGGGACCTCTTCCGGTCGGTTTGAGCGCAGGCCGCACCAGTCCTCCACGTAGAGGCGGCCGGAAAACCGCGCCTCAGCCCAACCTGGGAGCCTTGGACCAAGGCACCGTGCGCGTTCTGGACAGGTAGAATGCGGTTCGTGGGTCAACATTTCGGCATGAGCGGCGTTCGGCCGGCACCCATCACCCTGAAGAAGCGCCTGACGCGCGTCCTGCGACAGGGACATCCATGGGTCTTCCGAGACGCGCTGGAACGGCCGCCCAACCTGGCGAGCGGGATGCTCGTCGAACTGCGCACCCGCGACCAGCGGCCGGTGGGCGTGGGGTATTGGGACGCGCGTTCGCCGATCGCGGTGCGGGTGCTGGAGCCGGGGCCCCTGCCCGATGCGGAGGCCGCGGTGCGCGCGCGGCTGCGGGCCGCGTTGCAGCGACGCCTCGAGCGGCTCGACCGGGCCCGCACCACGGCCTTCCGTTGGGTGCACGGCGAGGCCGATCGGCTGCCCGGGATCCACGTGGATCTCTACGACGACGCGGCGGTCGTGCGCTTCGATGGCAGCGGGGCGCAAGCCTTCTACCGGGAAATCGGCGCCGCCCTGGCGGAGGCGGCGCGGCCCTTGCCCGTGCGTACGGTGATCGATCGACAAACTGGCGCACCGCTTCTTGGACGGGCCGCCGCCGGGGAGCGGGTGGTGTTGGAGAACGGGCTCAAGTTCGAAGTTTCGTTGGGAGTGGGAGGCAAGGGCGGGTTGTTTCTCGACCAGCGCGAGAACCGGGAAGAAGTGGAGCGGCGGGCCTCGGGACGGTCCGTGCTCAACCTGTTCGGGTACACGGGCGCCTTCGCGATGTACGCGATTCGGGGCGGGGCGCGCTCGACGGATACCGTCGACACCGCCCGGCCGGCCCTCGCGGCCGCGCGCCGCAACTTCGACCGCAACGGGATGCCCTCCGCCCAGGCCGGATTTCATGGGGTCGACGCGTTCGAGTTCCTGCAGGCCGCTGTCCACCGAGGCCGGCGGTGGGACCTCGTGATCTCGGATCCGCCGAGTTTTGCGCCCCGGAAGAGCGCGCGGGAAAATGCCCGTCGGGCGTACACGCGCCTGCACCGGCTGGCCGCGACCGTGACCGCGCCGGGCGGCGTGCTGTGCGCCGCCTCCTGCTCCAGCCACTTCGGTCGCGAAGAATTCCTGGCCAGTGTTGACGAGGGCGCACGGGCGGCGGGGCGACGCTTCGCGCTTGAGGAAATGCGCGGCGCCGGTTTCGACCACCCGGTGCTCCCCGCGTTCCCGGAGGGAGATTATCTCAAGTTCGCGATCGGCCAGGTGCAGTAAGGGAAGATCATGCCCCGTTGTTCGGCTACCGGCTACCGGGACCGGCCGCCACGCCACGGCTTCCTGCCGTTGTATCCCCCCTGCGGCGCCCACGCGAGCTTGGGCCCGGAGCTTGGCTTGACGGGGGGATGGGCGGACCCTTCCGGAAGTGCCTTCATGGGAATTCTCTTCCGGATCAGCCTCTCGACGGCGGCGAGCTCTTCCCGCTCGTGGGACCCGCAAAAGGTGAGGGCCGCGCCCTCGGCCCCGGCGCGCGCCGTGCGTCCGATTCGATGGACGTAGTTTTCCGGAACGTCGGGCAGGTCGAAGTTCACGACATGGGTGATGCCGTCGACGTCGATGCCCCGGGACGCGATGTCGGTGGCCACGAGGACGCGGGAGACCCCGCGCTTGAAATTCTCGAGCGCCCTCTCGCGGGCTCCCTGGGCCTTGTTGCCGTGGATCGCGTCCGCCTTGACGCCGGCCCCGTGGAGCGCCTCGGCGAGCCGGTTGGCCCCCCGCTTGGTGCGCGTGAAGGCGAGCGTGCGCTGGAACGCCGGGTCCTTCAGGAGCCGCGTCAGGAGCGCAAACTTATCCGGTTGCTCCACGCGGTAGAGCGACTGGGTGATCTTCTGGACGGTCGTCCCCGTCGGGGTCACCTCGACGCGGACCGGGTTGTTCAGGATGTCCCGCGCGAGAGATTGAATGTCGTGCGGAAGCGTCGCGGAGAAGAAGAGGGTCTGGCGCTTCCGGGGCAGCGACGAAATGATGCGCCGCACGTCGTGGATGAAGCCCATGTCGAGCATGCGGTCCGCCTCGTCCAGGACCAGGATCTCCACGCGGTCGAGCCGCGCGATCCTCTGGTTCATGAGGTCGAGGAGGCGGCCAGGCGTGGCCACGAGGATGTCGACTCCGGTCCGAAGCGCGTGGGCCTGCGGCCCCTGGCCCACGCCGCCGAAGACGGTCGCGTGGCGGACGCTGGTGTGGCGGCCGTACCGGGCGAAGCTCTCTCCGATCTGCGACGCGAGCTCGCGGGTGGGGGAGAGCACCAGGACGCGGACGTGGCGCGGCGTCGGCGTCGTCGCGCCCTGGAGGCGCTGGAGGATCGGGAGGGCGAACGCCGCGGTCTTCCCCGTGCCGGTCTGGGCGCAGCCGAGGAGGTCGCGTCCCTCGAGGACGGGAGAGATCGCCTGCTGCTGGACCGGCGTGGGGCGGTCGTAGCCTTCTTCGCGCACGGCGCGAAGGATCGGCTCGACGAGCTGGAAGTCTTCGAAGCGACTCATGAGAGGCCACCAAAAGGAGAAACGGACAAACGCGGGTGGTTTCTTTCAGGACGCGCGAACGTGAAAGGTCGGCGGCAACCGAAGGAGACACCCCGAACGGGTAGAACTATATCCGATGCGGCCCCTTTTCGCCAGCCCCATCTCGTCCACCGCGGCGAAGGCCGTAGATGGCTCCCCGGACAGGATCCGCCTTCGCCCTTCGGGCCTCGGCGCGATCCATCGTCGGTTCGCCATCACGCCGTAGCGCGCCTGCGGCGCGCGGAGGTGGATGGCTCCACGCGTCGGACTCAAAATCACTAGGCGAGGATTCCCGGCCGCGACCCGCGACTCATATCCAGAGACTCGCATCGCCGTAGCTGAAGAACCGGTACTTCTCCTTCACCGCCTCCGCATACGCCTTGAGCGTCCGCTCGCGCCCCGCGAAAGCGCAGACCAGCATGAGGAGCGTGCTCTTCGGTAGGTGGAAATTCGTCAACAGCGCGTCCACGACTCGAAACTCGAACGGCGGATAGATGAATAAGTCGGTCGCGCCCTCGGGCTTCCCCGTCCGGGCCCAGGCCTCCAGCGTCCGGCACGACGTCGTCCCCACCGCCACCACCCGACCCTTCGATCGCTTGGCGCGATTGAGCGCTTCGAGCGTCTCCTGGGGAATCTCATACCGCTCGGGATCCATGACATGCGCGTCGACCTCCTCCGCCCGCACCGGCTTGAAGGTCCCCGTCCCCACGTGAAGGGTGACTCTCGCGACCGTCACGCCCTCCGAGGCGATCCGGTCCAGCAGCTCCCGGGTGAAATGGAGCCCCGCCGTGGGGGCCGCGACCGATCCCGGCCGTTCGGCGTACACCGTCTGATAGCGCTCGAGGTCGTCCGCCGTCGGCCCGCCGGGGCGCTTGATGTAGGGGGGCAGGGGGGCGCGGCCGAGCCGGTCCAGCGCGCCGTCTTCGATCTCGAACTCCAGCGTCCACACGCCCGCGGGGTCGCGCTCCCCGATCCGGCACGAGGATCCGTCCTCCAGCCGCAGCTGCTCCCCGGGCCGCAGGCGCCGCCCGGGGTCAAGGAGGGCTTCCCAGCGCCGGCCCTCCCCGCGCCTCAGGAGCAGG
>DATHFI010000387.1:0-3389 GCA_035490275.1 Planctomycetota bacterium | reverse complement strand
AGCCCGCCGCAGGTCGGACGCGGACGCGAAGTCGGACTTGATCCTGCAAATCCCGATCGGTCACCGTCGCCGAGAAGACGATCCGGTCGTCGGTCCACCCATCATGGGAAATCGGGTCGGCGACCGCTTGTGAGGAGGTTTCGGCTTGGCTGCCGATTTGTGCCACGTCCAAGGGCGAACTTGGAGCGAGACCGAACGCGGGTGGCGTGTACTCTTCGCCCAGGGTGTAGACCGCGAGCCCGCCGTACACCACACCCCGCCCGTTGATCGTCGCGGCCGCGTGCTGGTAGCGCGACCGCGCCATGGAGGCGCGCGCCGTCCAGGTGTCGGTCTCCACGCGGTACTCGAAGTTCGTGTTCGAGGGGCCGCTCCCCGTGTAGCCCCCCGTCAGGTAAATCCGGTCCCCCACCGCGAACGCGGCCGGGAATCCGCGCGGCTGGAGGACGCCCCCCGCCTGGACCGGCGCGCGGGTCGTCCACGAATTCGTGGAGGGGGTGTACTCGTAGCAGACGGACTGGTACGCGCCGTCGCGGTAACCGCACATCGCGTACATCGTGCCGCGCCACGGAATGGCGGCCGCGGCGTGAAGGTAAAGGGCGCCGGGCATGTCCGCCCGTTGCTGAAAAGTTCCGGTCGCGGGATCGAAGGCATCGGTGCGCTGAGTAGGGCCTCCCGAGTAGCCGCCCGTGAGGTAGATCCGGTCGCCGAGCACCGCCGCCGCGGCGCCATACCGGTTCAGGGGCACCGTCACACCCGCCAGGATCGACCACTGATCATTGGCGATGGAGTACGAAAGGACGCGGCCTGTGCCTCCCAAGTAGGAGGTGCCGAACGAATAGAGCCGGCCGTCATAACAGGCCCCCGCGTTGTACTGGTAGAAGATCCCGGGCGGATCGTTCGGAAGATCCGCGAGCGTAGTCCACGCATCCGAGGCGGGATCGTATCGCCGCGCGACCCGGTAGTAGGAAGGGTAGGAGGGTCGGACGCCGAGCTGGTATCCGCCGAACACGTACAGGTAGGTTCCGTCCGTGGCGTTCCCGCCGCGCGCGAAGTAGGCGCCGGCGGCCTCGGGATTCCAGGATCCCGTGGGCTCGTCCTGCGCCGACGCGACCCCGCTTCCCGTCCCGATCACGACTCCAACGACGAGGACCTGGATCATCAACCGCATCCGCGCCTCCCTTGCAACACGTGCCGACTTGGCCTTACCGGTGTGCGCGAGGGGAGGCGAAGTACGGATGAAATCGACAGAAGGCAGGGAGGCCTAGTAGTGACTCAGTTTCGAGTCTCCAGACTCCAGATCCCAACTTTCGGAAGATTGCGGTTTCAAGCTCCTTAGTCGGGAATCCCACGGTTGGCTCGGAAAGGAACTCCTCGGCTCCGGCTTGAAGCTTGGAACTTCAGGATCTGGGATCTGGGATCTGGAAGCCGAGACACCCCCAGAGACCCCGCGCCATTTCCAAGGCGTCGGGACTGTGGTAGATGTTTACCTTCTGCTGGAGTAGCTGAACCTGGGCCGCAGACCCGTCAGGCCCGCCCTTCAGGATCCACGCATGATCGATCCGGCCGGCCGCCATGCCTGGTTGTGGCTTCTGCCCGCGTTCGGCCTGTGCTATTTCTGGAACCTGGGCGCTTCGGAATTCACCCCCATCGACGAGTCCCGCAGCGTCGTCATCGTGCGCGACATGACGGAGAGCGGAAACTGGCTCCTGCCGCGCACGCCGGATGGATACCTCTCCGAAAAACCCCCGCTGTACTACGGCCTGTCGGGTGTCGCCTCATCGCTCCTGGGACGGAACGAGTGGACGATCCGGGGAGTGTCCGTCCTCATGGCCTTGGCGACCCTCCTCGTGGTCGGCTGGACGGCGCAGCTCTTCGGCACTTGCCGGACTTCGGTGATCGCGGTCGGAGTGCTCGGGTCCAACATCCTGTTCACGGCATGGGCCCGCACCGCGATGGTCGACATGACTTTCACCTTTTTCGTCTCCGTAGGCATGGCCGCCTATTTCGCGGCTCGAAAGGGCCGCCTGGGGCTGTGGGCCGCCGCGGCGCTGTGCGGCCTCTCCTTCGGCCTGGCGGTGCTGTGCAAGGGGCCCTTGGGACTGGCCTTGCCGGTGGCCGGTGTCGTGGGCGATCTCCTGATTTCCAGCCGCGGTCGGTTCTGGAAGGCTCCCTTTCCCTGGGCGGCCGTCGGCGCCTCCCTCCTGATCACCATCGAAGTCTCGCTCCTCTGGTACCTGCCGGCGGCGCTGGCGGGCGGCCGTGAATTCCTTCAGACCTCCGTGCTGGACGAGAATTTCTACATGCCCTTGGGTCTCAGCCGCGGGATCGCCGGAAGCCACGCCAAGCCTCTCTGGTATTACCCCACGCGCCAGCTCATGGTGTTCCTGCCGACGGCGGCCTTCCTGCCCGAGACCTTTCGCTGGCTCTTCCAAAAGCGCGCCGATCCGGACCGGACCCTGCTGGCGACGTGGACCGCCGCGGGCCTCCTGATCCTGATGGTCGCGTCGAACAAGCGGGCCTACTACCTGCTGCCCCTTCAGCCGGCGATCGCGCTCATGATCGCCGCGGCGGTGTCGCCATTGTGGGATGCTGACCCCGCGAAATGGCTGCGTTGGGGAGCGCGACTGGCCGGCGGTTTGGTGGTGATCTTCGCCCTGACGGGAGCGGCCATCAACGTCGCCCGCATCGACATCCCGGGTTTCGAGGAGGGGCACCGCCTCGCCGATCTGCTCGAGGACCGCCACGGCTGGGTCGCGGTCGCCTGCGGAATCGCGGGCGCATCGGGAATCCTGATGCTCCTGGCGAGCCGCGGGCGATCCTCCGCGATGATCCAAGCCGCGATCCTGTCGGGCCTCTTGATCGCCGGACTCCGTTCCTTCGTGCTCGACCCGATCCGCGGCTCCGAGGACCGGATGCGTCCCTTCGTGAGTGACATGATCCGCCACGTCCCCCCGGGGGCCCGCGTGGCGATCTGGCCGCCCATCTATGGGTACGCGCTGGACGGGTACTGGCCCACCCGGTTGAAGCGCGATGTCGTGGCGGCGGCGGCGGCGGACCTGTTCTTCGTCCGGGAGAATTCCATCCCGGAGCTGCCCTTTGCGGTCGAGACGCTGGGCACTCTCGGGTACTCGACGGAGATCCGGCGCGTCGCCCTGGTCAGGAGGACGAAAAACCCAGGAGCATCGCGATGAGGAAGTAGATCGTGGTTCCAAAGAGGTCGTTGAACATCGTCACGAAGGGGCCGCAAGCCGTCGCGGGATCGAGCTTGAGGCGGTGGAGAATCAGGGGTTCGAGGGTCCCGACGACCGACGTGGCGGCCGTCGCGGAGAGCATCGCCAGGAAAATGGCGACCCCCAGCTTCACGACCTCGGCATGACCGGATCTCAGGA
>DATHFI010000386.1:0-4134 GCA_035490275.1 Planctomycetota bacterium | reverse complement strand
TCCATCGCTCGAAATAGGGAAGCACCGTGGCGATCTGCGTCTGCTGGAGCATCACTTCCGAAATCCAGATCGCGTAAGGGTCGCGGGTGCGGCGCCACGGCAGGTCGCGGGCCTCCGCCCGGAACCACCGAAGGAGCGGCGGGGCGATCCTCATCGGTCCGAATCGTAGTGGCCGGGCGCGTCCTTGTACAGCCGCCGGGCCCGCGGCTACATTCACCTCCATGAACCGCAACGCGGACGCGGTGATCCTCGGCGGCGGCATCATCGGGGCCGCGATCGCCCACGCGTTGGCGAAGGAGGGACGACGCGTCGTCCTCCTCGAGAAAGGCGCCGTGGGGCGGCAGGCCTCGTGGGCCGCCGCGGGGCTCCTGACTCCCATCCACGTCGCGGCTTATCCCGCTCCCCTCGCCTCGCTTTGCTCGGACTCGGAACGCCTATACGAGGCGTGGGTGCGCGACCTGGCCGCGCCGGAAGTGGAGTACCGCCCCGGGGGCGCCCTCATTCCCCTCTTCGACGACCGGGACGAGCGGGACGCGGCAGCCCTCGAGGCGTGGAGGCGCGAACGGGGGCGGCCGGTCGAGCGGCTCGATGCCGCGGCCGCCCGCGTAGTAGAGCCAATGCTCGCTCCGGAAATTCACGGCGCCTTGGTCCTGCCCGATGTCGCGCAGGTGCGGAATCACCGGCTCACCCGGGCGCTCGCCGAGGCGGCCCGGCGTCTCGGGGCGGACGTCCGCACGGAATCAGAGGCGATCGGATTCCTGCGCGTGCCCGGTCGCGTCAACGGCGTGAAGACGGCTCGCGGCGATCTTTTCGCGACTGAGACCGTCGTGGCCGCCGGGGCGTGGTCTGGAGACCTGCTCGCCGCGGTTGATTTGAACCTTCCGGTTCGGCCGGTGCGCGGTCAGATGGTTCTGCTGCGGGGTCCGGCGGGCGCGCTGAGCAAGGCGATCATCTCCCACGACAGCTATCTCATCCCGAGGGCGGATGGCCGGATCCTGGTCGGGAGCACGGTCGAGGAGGCGGGATTCGACGTCACGACGACGGCCGACGGCGTGGGTTTCCTGCTCGCCCAAGCGAAACGCCTGGCTCCGGGGGTCGGGAAGTTCGCAGTCGAAACGACGTGGGCGGGGCTCCGGCCGGCGACGCCCGATCGGCTCCCGTACCTGGGACGGTCGCCTGGAGCCGAGGGCCTGATCATTGCGACGGGCCACTACCGGAACGGAATCCTGCTGGCGCCGGTCACGGCGAGAATCGTGGCCGATCTCGTCGCCCGACGGGAGCCGTCACTGGACTTGGGCCCCTTCCGCCCCGGCCGTTAGCCGCCGTTCCTCCGCCTCGGCTTCGGCGATGCCCCTAGCTTCGTCTACGGGGAGCAGGACATAAAGGCCGGCTCCGAAAACGATGATTACCGACAGGATTCCGAACCGGACATCGCCCGTGGCCCGGATGGCCAGCGCGAAGAGGATCGGCCCGACAGCCGAGGCCAGTTTTCCCGTTACTGCGTAAAAACCGAAGAACTCGCCGGCGCTCGTGGGCGGAGTGAACCGCGAAAGCAGCGACCGTGCGATCGCTTGCGTGCCGCCCAGGACGAGCCCGATGACGACCCCCATGCACCAGAACTCCACCTTGGTCCGCATGAAGAAGGCCCACACGACGGCTGCGCACCAGATCAGCAGCGACAGCACGAGGGCCCGCTTCTCTCCAAGGCTGCGCGCCAGTCCGGCAAAGAGAAAGGAGCCTCCCGCCGCTACGACCTGGATGAGCAAGAAGCACAAGATCGTTTCCGTCTGGCCCATACCCAGCACCTTGTCCCCGAATGTTGAGGCCATGATGATCACCGTGCTCACGCCGTCGTTGAACAGGAGAAACGACAGCGTGAAACGGGCGAGGGTCGGGACTCGCCGGATGTTGCGGATCGTGGTAGTGACCTTGCGGAATCCCGCCTTCAGAAGCGTGTCCCCGGGTGGGAGCGGCCGGGACACGGCCCGCTCCTTCAACCAGAAGACCATCGGAAGCGAGAAGAGAAACCACCACACCCCCGCACTGGCGATTGCGATCCGCGTGGGCAGCTGGGAATTGGCCGACATCCCGAACCACCCCGGATAGGTGATCACGAGGAAGGCGAAGACGAGGTGGAGCGCCCCGCCTATGTACCCCGTCGCGTACCCCAGCGAAGAAACCCACGCGGTCTTTTCTCCGGTGGCAATTTCCGGAAGGAATCCGTTGTTCAGGGCCGTGCTCGCCTCGAATCCCACGAGGGCGACGACGTAGACGACCGCCGCCCCGAACCCCGATGGAGTCAGGACCAGCGCGCAGGTGGCCAGGCACCCGAGCAACCAGAATTGGAGCAGGGTGCGCCTCTTGGCCGCCGTGTAGTCGCAGATCGCGCCAACCAGGGGCATGACGACGGCCGAGATGACGAGAGCGGCCGCATTGGCGTAGCCCCAGGATTCCACGCTCGCGCCCAGCGCCCCCTGGAAGTACCGGGGGAACACCACCGTCATGATGGCCAGGGTGAAAGCGGAATTGGCGAAATCGTAGAGCGCCCAGGACCAGATCTCGCGCCGGGAAGCCGGGCCGGGGGGTTGGCTCACGCGCCGGAGGTCCCCGCCGCCGCGCCGTCCTCGAGCCCCCCGTCGAGGAAATTGTCGGGCGTGGGATCGAGGAAGATGCCGCCCCGGAAGAAGTAGACGCGGCCGCGGTTCAGCCCGTCCTCGGTGGCGTTCCCGTCCACATCTTCCCCCGGCGCTCCCACGACGAGGTCGCGCTCCCCGTCGCCGTCCACGTCCCCGCCCGACGAGGCCCACGACCCCAGGTGGGAGCCCGCCTCCAATCCCGTGATCGTGATGTCGGCGACCGTATCGATCGAAGCCCCGCCGAAGTAGACGAACCCGCGACCGCGGTCGATCCCCTCGTCGGTCGAGTTGCCGTCCCCGTCGTCGAGCGGCGCGCCGATGAAGACATCCGGCGCCCCTCCGGCGTTGACGTCGCCGATCCGTCCCACGAACGCGCCGAACTGTGCGCCGGCCTCGGTCCCGGTGAAGATCCGGCTCGCGGAGAAGGAGCTGGTCGAAACGATCCCCGAGAGGGCCGATCCGAAGAACAGGTAGGCCCTCCCCATGAATGGCGCGGTGTTCGTCGCGGTGTTCCCGTCGCCGTCCTCGAAGGGCGCCCCCAGGATAATGTCGTCCCGGCCGTCGAGGTTGACGTCCAGGAGCCCCGCGATCGAGTATCCCAGCTGGCCGAAATCCTCGGACCCGTTGATGATGATGTCGACGGAGTTGTCCGGGAAGAACGAGCCCCGGTAGATGAAGACCCGGCCCCGGTCCAGGCCGCTGTCCGACGTGGTGTTGCCGTCGTTGTCGTCCCCGGGCGCGCCGATCATCCAGTCGAAGAAGCCATCGTTGTTGATATCGCCCGCCGTGCTCACGCAGAACCCGAAACGGCCGAGATCCTCGGTGCCCGAGAAGGTGAGCGCCGGGGTCGTGGAAGGCGAGACGCCTCCGAGGAAGAGATAGGCGTTGCCGCGATCGGTCCCGCCCGCGTCCTCGAAGGGAGCGCCGACGATCAAGTCATCGATTCCGTCGCCGTTGACGTCGCCCGCGCGGGCGACCGAGTACCCGAACTGTCCGCCGGGCTCGGTGCCGTTCAACGTGATCACCCCGGCGACGAAGCCCGGGCCGCCGAGGTAGATGAAGACCCGTCCGAGATTGGCGCCGCTGTCGGTGGAAATGTCGTCCGCGTCGTCGAGGGGGGCGCCGACGGCAAGATCGGGAAAGCCGTCCCCGTTGAAATCACCGGCCGCGCACACGGAGAAGCCGAAGTGAGCCCCGTCCTCCGCGCCGTCGAGAATTCCGGGGGCGGAGTTCAGGGGGCCGCCGTACACGTAGACCCGTCCCCGGTCGGACCCGGCGGCGCCCGCGTCGTCCAGCGGCGCGCCCACGGCCACATCGGCCCACCCGTCCGCGTTGAAATCGCTCGGGTCGAAGGAACGGAGCCGTTCCTTCTTGTGGCAGCCCCCAATGGACGTCAGGGCCAGGACCGCCGCCAGGGCCAGCGCGCGCCGGAACTTCAACATCTCCGATACCTCCCGGCGGCCAGGATCACGGACGGTCGTAGCGGGCCTCGACCTTC
>DATHFI010000385.1:0-8910 GCA_035490275.1 Planctomycetota bacterium | reverse complement strand
CCGTCGCGGGGACCGCTCCGTGACGCTTCGGGCGTTCCGGGGCCGGGCGGTTGCCGAGACGGATCCCGCCGGCCTCCGCGTCCTGATCCTCCGGGGAAGCGCCGAGGTGGGCGCCGACCGGGTCGAGTCGAACCGCGTCGTCGAGGTCCAGGCGAATTCGGAGGTCAGGATCGAGGACGGCTCCGACGCGTGCCGCCTGCGCGCGCAGCGATTCGACGCCATCCGCCCGAGAACGCTTCTCGTCTTCCGGGGGACCGCGGGATCGACCTCCACGGAGGGCCCCTGGAGATTTGTCTCGCCCTCGCGATCGGCGGAGCCCCTCGAAGACGGCGCCCGGCTCGTGCCCGGGTTCACCGACCCGGTCCGCTGGGTGGCCATCGCCCTCGATGAGCCGCTCCCTTACGCCTCGGACATGATTCTCCGCGCCACCTGCGGCGGCAGCGGCTCGAAGCTCTGCGTCTGGGCCGACGGCTGGTACCGCGAGATCGCGCGCAAGGCGTCCCCCGGCTCGTCCGCGGTGGAGGAGTGGCCCCTGCGCGGACTCCGGAAGGAAATGGTGGACCTGGTCGCGGGAGAACCTCTGCGCAAGCTCATGATCGGCGTGATCCAGGAGGGGGGGCAGCTGCGCACCCTCGATGTCGACAAGCTGGAAATCCGGCGGGTGCTCGACTAGCGCGGCGCACGGTCATCTGGGAGAACGGTCATGATCGGAGCGGGAGTGCTGCTGGGGGTGTTGCTCGGCGCCATCCAGGATCCGGCCCCGCCGGGTCCCACCGACGGCGATGCCGAGGCGGCGGTCGAAGCCTTCAAGACGGCTTTCAGCCGGCCCGAGGCTACCGAGGACAACCGCGTCCTGGCCATCCGGACCCTGGGACAGACGGTCCATCCCCTGACATTCGCCGTACTGGCTCCGCTGATGACCGAGCGCTCGGCTTCGGCCCCGATCCGGATCGCGGCGGCCCTCGTTCTTGCCGATTTCGGCGCCGTGGAGGAAGCCCCCGCGGCCCTCGTGAAAGCGTACCGCGACCCGACCAACGCGAACCCGGCGATGCGGGCGGTCCGGATCCGGATCCTTCAGACCCTCGGGGCCCTCGAGGCGCTCTCGGCGGCCGGGGTGATCAACGCGGCCATCCTCGACCGCGATCCGTGGGTGGCCCGCGCGGCGGCGCGCGCCGCGGGGAAGATCCGGCACGTATCGTCGGTCGATCCCTTGATCCGCCGCCTTTCTCTCCTCGAGAGCAAGGAAGGGAACCGGCCGGTGGCAGGCGAGGATCCGGTCCCCGACCCGACGAAGGGCAAATCCGATCCCCGTCCGAAGGGGGGCGACAAGTACGGGGATGAAGCGGAGCAGCGCACCGAGCGGCACGTCGTCCAGGCCTCGGTCCAAGATGCCCTGGTCTCGATCACCCGCCAGCGCCATACCTGCGCCAAAAACTGGGCCGAATGGTGGGCCCAGGCCCGCCGGGACTTCAAGGTCCCGAAATAGCCCCTCCCTGCGCCCCAGTTCAGGGCAAATCCAATAGGGTTTCCTGCCGATTCTGTATAGAATGATGAGGGAACGGGTCCAGGCGGACTTGGACCGGCCGCCCGACCCTTTGAAGGAGCGAGATATGAAAGTCATCCTTTCGGCCGTGGTTGCCCTGGCGTTCGTGGCGGCCTACGCCGTTCCCGCCGCCGCGCAGTGATGCGGTGATGGCGGCTCGTCCGGTGCGGGCGGGGCAGGTGGCGGCGCGAGCAAGGGTCCCCCGGAAGTGCCGGGAGGCATGGATACCGGCGAGGCTCCGAAGGGCAAGGAGCCCAAGGCGCCGAGGGTTCCCCAGGTCGAGGCGATGCGGGTGGCGTTGCGGTACATTCCGCACGACGTCAAGCCGTGCGACTGCCTGAAGATCGCGCTGATGCGCGTTCCGGGCGTGACCGGTGTTTCCGTCTCCCCGCTGGAAGCGCGCCTGGTTTTCACGGGCGACTGGGCCCAGCTGGCCTCGCTCCAGAACGCGGCCGCGTCCGTGCGCATCAAGGCGGCGCTGACCGAGCCCGCCTTCTTCACCGTCGAGTACGCCGCGGCGCGGGAAACGCAGTCGAAGCTCGCCGCCGACGCCCTGTCGAAAATCCCGGGCGTCGTGAAGGTTTTCCCCGACGGGTCGAAGATTCACTTCTTCGGCTCGGTGCACCTGGTCGATCCGCGCTCTTTCGCCACGACGCTGGACGCGGCGGGTTTCAAGTTCGTGGCCCTGCGGTCGCACCGGCTCCGCACGCTTTCCTACGAGGCCTGGGAGAAGGGAATCCGGCCCGAGAAGCTCCGCGAACGGCTCCTCAAGGTGCCCGGCATCCTGCGGGCGGACGTCGATCCCGCCGCCTCCACGGTGACGATCCTGATGATCAAGGACTCCGTGAAGGACCTGGACCTGGTGGCCGCGGCGGAAGAAGTGAGCATCACGCTCTTCCCCGGCAAGGCCGAGGACGATGATCCGCTGCCCAAGCATGCGGACACCCCGACGGAGTCGGGCAAGAAGTAACGGCGATCCGCGAATCAAGAACCGCCCTGTCGCAAGACAGGGCGGTTTTGTTTTTGAGACAAGCTTCCAGTTTCCCGATCCCAGTTCCCAGCTGGGCTGCGAGCTTTGAGTCCCCTGCTTGAAGCTTGAAGCTTGAAGCTTCCTACTCCCACTCAATCGTCGACGGCGGCTTCGAAGATATGTCGTACACGACCCGGTTGAGGCCCTTCACCTCGTTGACGATCCGGGAGCTGATCGTGGCGAGGACGTCCGCGGGAAGCCGGGCCCAGTCGGCCGTCATCCCGTCCATGCTCTCCACGGCCCGAAGGGCGATGACGTTGTCGTAGGTGCGCTCGTCGCCCATGACCCCGACGGTCGAGACGGGGAGCAGGACCGCGAAGTACTGCCAGAGCTTCTCGTGCAGGCCGGCCTTCTCGATTTCCGACGTCACGATCGCATCGGCCCGACGGAGGAGGTCGAGCCGCGGCTTCGACAGGGGTCCGATGCAGCGGACTCCGAGGCCCGGCCCGGGGAAGGGCTGGCGGTCGACGAGGCGGGTCGGGAGTCCCAGCGCGCGGCCGATCAGGCGCGCCTCGTCCTTGAACAGATGGCGCAGGGGCTCCACCAGCTTGAACTTCAGCCGGCGGGGCAGGCCGCCCACGTTGTGGTGGCTCTTGATCACGGCGCTGGGCCCGCCGAACGCGCTGCGGCTCTCGATCACGTCGGGATAGAGGGTCCCCTGCGCGAGGAACTCGGCGCCCCTCACGCGTTTCGCCTCGCGGGTGAAGGCCTCGATGAACTGGGCGCCGATGATCTTCCGCTTCCGCTCGGGGTCGGACACCCCCTTGAGCTTCTTGAGAAACTCCTCCGAGGCGTCGGCCACCACGAGGTTCAAATGCATGCGGTCGCGGAAGAGCTTCCGGACGACGTCGGCCTCGCCGAGGCGGAGCAGGCCGTTGTCGACGAAGACGCACGTGAGCCGGTTTCCCACCGCCCGGTGGACGAGGGTGGCCGTCACGGAGGAGTCGACCCCGCCGGAAAGCCCGCAGATGACGCGCGCGCGGGGACCCACGGTGGCGCGGATTTCCGCGACCGCCTGGTCGATGACGGAGGTCGTCTTCCAGTCGCCGGTGCAGCCGCAGACGTCGAAAAGGAAGTTCCGGAGGATCCGGCTGCCGTGGGGCGTGTGGGCCACCTCTGGATGGAACTGGACGCCGAAGAGCGGCCGCGAGCGGTGGCGGACGGCGGCGTTGGCGCAGTTGCGCGTGGCGGCCAGGACCTGGAATTCGCGGGAGGGGGTTTCCACCCGGTCGCCGTGGCTCATCCAGACCGAGGTCCGGCGCGGGACGCCCTTGAAGAGCGGCGAGCCGTCCGTGATGCGCAGGTCGGTGCGTCCGAACTCGCGGTCCCGCGCGGCCCGCACGCGGCTTCCCAGGGCGAGGCAGAAAAGCTGCATGCCGTAGCAGATGCCGAGGACCGGGACGCCGAGATCGAACAGCCTGGGATCGCACCGCGGCGCTCCCGGGGCGTAGACGCTCGCGGGGCCGCCCGACAGGATCAGCCCGCGCAGGTTCCGGCGGAGGAGATCCGCGGCCCGCACGTCGGGCATGAGGATTTCGCAGAAGACGCCGGCCTCGCGGACCCGCCGGGCGATCAGCTGCGTGTACTGGCCGCCGAAATCGACGATGCCGACGAGTTCATGTTCCATGCTTCGGGGGGCGTCCGCCGCTCAAGAAGGAAGGGCCACTTTAAAATCGCGGGTGATGATATTCAAGAGCTCCCCGAACTCCTGCACCGTGTACCGCGGCCGGGTCGCCCCGGGGACGCCGGCGTGGCGCCCCTTCCGGTTCACGAGCACGGTGATGAGCCCCGCGGCGTTCCCGCCGTCGATGTCCTTGACGGGATGGTCGCCGACGTAGATCGCCTGGCCCGGGGGAACGTCGAGCGCCTCGCAGGCCCGCAGGAAGAGCTTGGGGTTGGGCTTGGAGATCCCGATGCGGTCCGAAATGAAGATCGCCTGGGGGGCGAAATAGGAGGTGATCTTGAGCCGGATGAGCTTCTCCGCCTGCTTCATCTCGAGGCCGTCGGTCACGACGCCGAGGATGAGATCGGTCTTCGCGAGGCGGGTGAGCGCGGGCACCACGTCGTCGAAGGGGCCGAGCTGGGTGAACTTGGCGTCGTGGTAGGCGGCGATGGCGGCGGCGATGACCAGGGACCAGTTGACCCCGCGGACCTGGGGCCGGGGGAGCCGGAGCAGGAGCTTGTCGAAATGGTGCTCGAAGTTCGACCCGAACTCGGCGATGGCCTCGTTCAGCTCGCGGAGGAGGTCCTCGGCGGGAACCTTGAGCCCGTGCCGGCGCATGGCGTCGACGGCCTCCCGGCGCGCCCGGCTGGCGAACTCGGTGGTGGAAAAGAGCGTGTCGTCGACGTCGAAGAGGACGGCCTTCAGCTTGGGCGCCATGGAGGTCCGGAAATAAAAAACGGGAACCCTCCGAAGAGGGTTCCCGTGAGTTTACCCGATCGAGCCGGGGTTTAGTACTGCCGGGTCTCGTAGTCCGACAGGTCGATGATCTCCGGCGTCACGAGGATCATGAGGCGGCGCCGCTCGTTCGTCTTGCCCTTGCGGGTGAAGAAGAAGTTGAGCACGGGGATGTTCTCGAAGAAGGGCACGCCCGATTTCATGTCCCGCATGATGATGTCCTTGAAGCCCGAGATCATGAGGGTTCCGCGGTCGGGGATCGTCACCGTCGTCTCGGCCCGCTGGAGGACGATGAAGGGCAGCTGGATGATCGCCTGCCCGACGCCCTGCCGCTGGCCCGAGCCCGCGTTGATGTCGATGCTCCGGATCGTCTGGAGCTCGGCGAGCGAGGGGCGCAGCTCGAGGGTGACGTACTTCCGGTCGTTGGAGACGATCGGGCGGACGTCGAGGACGACGCCCTCGGTCAGGACGCTGATCACGGGGTCGTACGCCGCGGCGGCCGTGGAGATCTGGGGCTCGAGGTCCGAGATGTAGGGCCTCTGCGTCTGGACGACGATGTGCGACCGCTGGGTGTTGAAGACCGTGACGCGGGGCGCCTGGATGATCGTGGCCTTCTGCTCCTTGTGGACGGCGCGGAGGACCGTCTGGAGCGCCTGCTCCCCGATCCACTGATACTGGAGCCCGAGGCCGCCCTGGTTGAACAGCTTGTTCGACATGGGGTCGATCGCGGAGCGGGACTGCGGATCGAAGCGGAGGAGCGTGTGGAAGGTCTGGGCGCGGAGGTCGTAGGTCTCCAGCCGCGCGCTCTCGCGGGTCACGAAGCCGGGGCCGACCTCGGAGCCCGGGGCGCCCGGGGCGCTGTCCGCCCGCTCGTCGATGTCGGTGAAGCCCACGCCGGTGATGTCGTATCCGCCCACCGGGGGCCGGTTGATGATGTCGACGCCCAAATCGTCCAGGAAGTCGTCGTGGGAGGCCATGAAGCGGGCCGTGACGGAGACCATGGTGCCGGTGTAGCTGCGGAGCCTCCCGAGGAACTGCTGCAGTTCGCGGTGGACCTTCGGGCTGTGGTTCACGATGAGCTGCTGGTTGGGCGTCTTCTCGATCGTGTACTCGCCCTCCCACGTGCCGGGGGCGACGTTGTCCTTGATGAGGTCGACGATCTGCTCCTCGGATACGGCGGACTCCTTGGGCTCCTCGAGGGTGAACGAGGCGCCCGCGAGCGCGGCGCCGGCGCCGCCGGGGGTCGACAGCTCGACCTTGGGGCCCGCGAAATCCTGGATCCGGACGAGGATATCCCGGATGTCGTGGAGCTCGGGCACGGGCTTGCCGCCCGCCTTGTCCTTGGTCGTGATCCGGATGATGCGGTTCTCGTCGATGGCGTAGTCCAGCTCGAACTGGTCGAGCATGAGGCGCATGGCGGTCCGCAGGACGATGTCGCGGACGCGGAAGGTCTTCGTGGCCGAGGGGTCGAACTTGTCGCCCAGGTTCTGCTCGATGAAGATGTTCAGCCCCGTGAATTCGCGGATGTAGGCGACCATGTCCTCGAGCTTCTGGTTCTGGAAGTCGAGGGTCAGCTTGATCGTGTCAAGCTGGCGGTTGATGGCGAGGACCTCGGGGTCCTCGGCGCCGCCTTCGAGGCCGCGCTGCAGGGTGATCTTGGAGGCGCGCTGGGAGATCTCCGCCCACTCCTCGGCGGTGGGGAAGACCACGGTGTCCGCGTAGGGGATGACCGCCTCGTCGTCGCGGTCGGTCAGCCGCTTCCAGTTCTCGACCTTGGCGCGCAGGAAGTCGTAGTACTCCTCCCGGTGGCGGACCTTCTGGGCGTCCTCCCTCAGCTCCATGGCGACGGTGTAGTGGGGATCGATGTCGAGGACGCCGTCGCAGAGCTGGATGCACTTGTCGAATTTGCGCTGGTCGAAGGACATGTAGGCCTGCTCGAGGAAGTGGGCGATCTTCTCGAGGACCTCGCGCTTGCGGGCCTGCTCGTACGCCGCGGCCTCGATGACCGCGATCCGCCTCTGGTTCTCGTCCTTGACCCTCTGCGCCTCCAGGCTCGCCTCCCGGGTGCGCCGGATGTACTCCTCGACCTTGGGGAGGAGGTCCTTCATCGCCTTGAGGTTGTAGGGGATGCTCTTGATCTTGAACTCGGCCTCCTCGAACTGCCTGAGGGCGTTCTCGTAGTCGCCGACGGCGCGGTACCGGTCGCCCTCGCGGATCAGGAAGGTGATCTCGAGCTGGGCGCGCTGGATCTGGACGATCATCTCATCCTTGACGCGGTCCTGCTCGGTGCCTGCGGTCGCGCCCGTCAGGATGGCGTTGATGCTGGCGAGGAGCTTCCGCGCCTCGACGTTGCTCGGCCACGCCTTCAGCGCGTTCTGGGCCGACTCCTTGGCCCGCTCGAAATCGCCGCGGTTGCGGTACTCGAGCGCCCGGTCATAGTGCGCCTGGGACTCGAGGACCTGCTGCTGTTCCTGGACCGTCCGAGACTTGGCCACCTCCTCGGCGATCTTCTTCCAGTTCTCGTCCTGGGCGTCGATCTTGCCCGGCTCCTTGGGAGCGGGAGCGGGCGCCGGCGTCTCCCGTCCGCCCGCGGGGGACGGCTCGGCCGGAGCGGCTCCCTCCGGGGCGCTCGAGCAGCCCCAGGAAACCGTCACGACGATGAGCGCCACCAGGAGCGCGCGGATCCACGAAGCTTGCCTCATTCCGTCACCTCGCAGCGAGTGTCGAGCCTTCCGTTCTCTGTCGCCCTTCCGGACGTCCCTCGGGACCTAGTCGAACTGCCGGCGCTCCTCCTCGTCGGGGATGATGATCTTCGCCCGGAGCAGGATGAGCAGCTGCCGGCGCTGGCGGCCCTTGACCTTTTCGGACCCCAGGGCGCCCAGGATCGGGACGTTCCGCAGGAGCGGCACGGAGCTCTGGGCGTCTTCCTCGAAGTAGACCGTCAGTCCGCCGATGAGGAGCGTTCCCCGGTCCGGGATGATCACCGTGGTGCGGAGCGCCTGGACGTTCAGGATGGGCGTCTCGATCAGGAGCGTCAGGGTGGGCGTCACGATGTTGCCCGGGATCGCCACCGAGATGTTGAGCCCGAAGACCTGGGGCGGCAGCGGGAAGAGCGTGGCCACCGTCGGCCGGAGTTCGATGGTCACGAACCGCCGGTCGGCGCTGACGATCGGCCGGACGTCCAGCGAGATGCCGTCCGTGACGACGCTGGGGATGGGGTCGGCCGCGGCCGCGGCGACGGCCACCTGGATGTCGTAGTCCTTGATGTAGGCGAACTGGTTCGCGATCCGGATGTTGCCCCGCTGCGTGTTGAAGAGCGTCAGCTTCGGCGCCGTCAGCATGTGCTGGCGCGTGCTGCGGCTGACGAGCCGGACGATCGCCTCCAGCGAGATGTCGTCGAGCAGCGTGTACTGCATCGACAGGCCGCCCAGGGGCGAGAGGGCGGTCTGGTAGAAGCGCTGGAGGATCGTGTCGTTCACCATGATGTTCTGGATGCGCGCGCCCATGTTGCGCACGATGCTCTTGCCGAAGGTGCCGGTGATGCCGGGCGAGCTCACGGCGAGCGGGCCGCCGCCCGTGTCCGGATCGATGAACTGCTGGAACTGCTGGCCCGGCAGGGTCGAGACCGCCGGATTGATGTCGTCGAGGGAGAGGACGCCCGCCACCCGGTCGCCGTCCACGTCGCGGAAGTCCATGCCGACCTGCTGCAGGAAGTTGTCCTCGACCGTCAGGAACCGGGCCTCCACGCTCACGAGGATCCCCGTGGAGGAGCGGAGGTCGTTGAGGAACTTCCGGACCTTCCGGTGCACCTCGATGGAGTTGCGGACGATGAGGAGGCCGTTCTGGAAGACGCAGGTCTGGCCGTTCGCGTCGTCCCAGTTGTTCTTCTCGATGGTGGACTTGATGAGATTGGCGAGGGCCTCGCCGTCGAACACCGGC
>DATHFI010000384.1:0-3087 GCA_035490275.1 Planctomycetota bacterium | reverse complement strand
CGCCCACGTTGAAGACGCACCCGATCGCTTCCGGGAGAAGTCCGGCGGCCATCGTGGCCCGTACTGCATCGTCGACGTAGGTGAAGCAGCGCGTCTGCTGTCCCGTGCCGATGATGGTCAGCGGCTCGTTGCGGAGGATCTGTCCCATGAAGATCGTGATGACCCGGCCGACGTCGATCTTGTCGAGCCGCGGCCCGTAGACGTTGAAATACCGGACGACGGAAAGGTCGAGCCCCATCCTCCGGTACGCCCAGCCGTAGTGCTCCGCGGCGGCCTTGGACGTCGAATAGCACCAGCGGTCGGTCGTCGTGGCGCCGAGGACCCGGTCGTCATCCTCTTTCCAGGGCACTTTCGGATTGCGCCCGTAGACTTCGCTCGTCGACGCGAAGACGACGCGCTTCCCGTGGCGGTGGGCGAGACGGAAGACGTTCAGGCTCCCCTGGATGTTCACGTTGAGGACGTTGAAGGGGTCGTCGACGTAATGCTCCACTCCGACCACCGCCGCGTGGTGATAGACGAGGTCGCATCGGATGACGAAGGCCTCGAGGGCCTCGGGCTCGGTGACCGACGCCTTCACGTAGTGGAATTTCGGGTTCGCGAGCAGATGGCGGACCTTGAGATTCATCCCGGTATCCACCGCCCAGACCTCGTGGCCGTCCGCGAGGTGCGCCTGGGCGAGGTGGGATCCGATGAACCCGCCCCCTCCCGTGATCAGGATTCGCATGTCATTCTCCCAGCTGGGCGCCCGGGTCGAGCGGCGGCCGGCCGTCCTCGGGCGCCGGAAATTCCCATTTCTCGATCTGGTAAGCGCCGTCGAGCGTGGCCACGACCGAGGGGCGGATCACCCGCCCGGGGATTCCGCGCCCCTCCGCGGGCGACCCCTGCCACACCATGAGCTTTTTTCCCTGGAGCGAGGTGAACGCGCCCGGGAACGGATCGGTGACGGCCCGCACGAGGCCGTCGACCCGCCGGGTCGGCTGGCTCCAGTCGATCCGGCCGTCCTCGGGCCGCCTCCGGCCGCGGTACGTGGCCTTCGAATGATCCTGCGGGATCCGGGGCGCGGTGCCGGCCCGGATCTGGGGCCAGATCTCGCGCAGGAGAATCTTCGTCTCGGCCACCGCCTTGTCGAAAAGCGTCCGCGCGGTGTCGCGCGGCCCGATGTCGAAGCCGCGCTGGGCGACGATGTCCCCGGCGTCGGGCTCCGCCACCATGTGATGGAGCGTCACGCCCGAGCGCTCCTCGCATTCCACGAGGGCCCAGTTCAGGGGGGCACGGCCGCGGAGCCGGGGGAGCAGCGAGCCGTGCAGGTTGAGCGCGCCCTTGGGCGCCAGGTCGAGCACGCGCTGGGGGATCATCCGGCGAAAATAGAAGGAGAGGACCAGGTGGGGCTCGAGTCCGCGCACGAGTCCCCTCAACGCCCCTTTCCGTTCACCGTCGTCGTGGAACACCGGCACGCCTGACGCTCGGGCGAGTTCTTCCAGGGACCGGAACCAGCGCTTCTCGCCGGGGTCGTCGCGGTGCGTGATGACTCCGGCCACCCGCTCCCCCTGGGAGAGGAGGAACTCGAGGCCCGTGCACCCCATCTCGCCGTAGCCGAAGAGGACGATGTTCACGGCGCCTTCTCTCCGTGGATCTTGCGGATCACGTACCGCGGCCGCTGGCGCACTTCGCCGTAGATCCGCCCGATGTACTCGCCCAGGATCCCCAGGGCGATGAAGAGGAATCCGACGATCAGGAACAGGATCGCGAACAGGGTGAAGACACCCCACTGGGCCCATTCCGGTCCGCGCACCAGCCGCTCGAACAGGATGTACGCGCCCAGCGCGAACGACGAAAGCGCCACGATGGCGCCGAACCAGGTCATCACCTTCAGCGGCAGGACGGAGAAGCCCGTCACGAGATCGAACTGCAGGTTGACCAGCTGGCGCAGGCCGTACTTCGAGTTTCCCCGGGCGCGCTCCGCGTGGTCGACCTCGATCTCCACCACCTTCTTCGCGTACATGTTGGCGAGGACCGGGATGAAACTGGACAGCTCCCGGCACTGGCCGATCTGGTCGACGACGTTGCGGCTGTAGGCGCGCAGCATGCACCCGTAGTCCGACATGCCGCCGCCCGTGATCCTGTTCACCGCCCTGGAGGCCAGCCGCCGGAAGAGCGGATCGCGCCGCTTTTTCCGTATCGTGCCGACGACGTCGAACCCCTCGTCCATCTTGGCCACAAGGCGCGGGATTTCCTCGGGAGGATTCTGAAGGTCGGCGTCCAGCGTCACGACGATCTCGCCCCTCGAAGCGGCGAGGCCGGCGAACACGGCGGCGTGCTGTCCGTAGTTCCGGTTGAACTCGATGACCCGGACTCGGGCGTCTCCCCCGGCCAGCTCGGCCAGGATTTCCAGGGATCGATCCCTGCTGCCGTCGTCGACGTAGACGATCTCCCAGGGGCGGGCCGTCGACTCGAGCGCCTTGGTCACGCGGGCATGGAGCTCCCGCAGGTTGGGTTCCTCGTTGAACACGGGGATCACCGCGGACACGCCCCGCGCGTCGGAACCGCTAGGCGCCGGCGCGCCCGGCGATCCGCCGGGCCGCGGCGATGACGTCGTCCGCATCTCCATCGGTCATTCCTGGAAAAAGCGGCAGGGAGAGGATCCGGTCGCCGACATGATCGGTTTCCGGCAGGGATTCCCCGGGCTGCCGGTAGAAGGTCTGCCGGTGAACCGGCTCGAAGTGCAATCCCGACCCGATGTTCACCTCGCGCAAGGAGGCCATGAATTGATCGCGACGCTCGACGAGGATCGTGAACAGGTGCCACGCGTGGCGGTGGGCGTAGGGCGGATCGGCGGGCAATTCCAGCCCGGGAATTCCCTCCAGGCCGCGCAGGTAGCGGGCCGCAATCTCGGCCCGCCTCGAAATGAAGCCGTCCAGCTTCCGCAGCTGGTGGAGGCCGATCGCCGACGCGATGTCCGTGAGGTTGTACTTGAACCCGGCCAGGACGGTGTCGTAGCGCGCGGACGAAGCCGCCCCGTACGCCTTCCACGCGTCGCGCGAAACGCCGTGGAACTTGAAGAGGCGCACGCGCCGGGCCAGCTCGTCG